>CAUZSH010000058.1:0-13221 GCA_963582935.1 Gammaproteobacteria bacterium | reverse complement strand
AGACACTGAATAAATATAATGTTCTTAATCGCAGATGGCTAAGCCCTTGTTTGACTCAAAAATTAGCCTATGCATAGGTGATAGACTAAATATTTCCGACAATTTCTCCCATAGAAATTGTTGCTGAGGTTTCCATATTGGCGTGCCATGATAGAACATTTTCTGGGAAGCAGCAGATGACCGTCGAGCCAAATTGGAAATGCCCAATTTCTTCTCCCTTTTTATATTGGATATTCTGATCATGATAATCCCATGATTTTATTTCACCATAGTAGCTTGGCGCGACGATGCCATGCCATTTAGTGATAATACTAGCGACGAATAATGCACCGACAAAGATCACGGGCATAATGCCAAAGGAGGTTTCAAAATAGCATACGACGCGTTCGTTGCGTGAGAATACCCTATCAATGTTTTCAGCAGTTACTTTATTTACAGAAAAAAGCTTACCAGGAATGTAAGTCATTTTTAGAAGCTTACCATCAAATGGTATGTGAACACGATGATAATCACTGGGTGATAGGTAAATGGTGAAGAATGTGCCATTTTCAAGTTGTCTTGCCGTGTCTATGTCGCCACCTAATAAATCGACAAGAGAAAAATATTTGCCTTTTGCTTGAATGAGCTTTTGATCCGTGATTGAGCCAAATTGACTAACGGCACCATCTGCTGGGCTGATGAGGTTGTTAGGTTCAGGGTCAATTGGGCGAGCATCGGCTTTGAGCGCGCGGGTAAAGAAGTCATTGAAGCTTGTGTAGTTTTCAACATTTTCTCTTTCAGCGTTATCTAGTGAGATTTTGAAGTGCTTGCAAGCGAGTTTAATTAAGAAATTTTTAAGTGGGGGGTATTTGCTATTGGTGAAATAGGCAGACATTCGAGATAATAAATGTTGTGGCAGGCAGTGCTGCGTTAGTAAGAATAATTTTGTTTTAAACATAATATTAGAATCTAGTATTAATGAATTGTTGAAATTGTAGGACATTTTGATTCTTTATTCTACAAATTTGTGATAGCTTGACGTGTTTATACTTTTAAAGGTGAAACTATGAGCGTTAGTATTTTTGATCTTTATTCGATCGGTATCGGTCCGTCATCATCACATACTGTTGGCCCCATGAAGGCGGCCTATAGGTTTATGGAAAAATATCTTTCACGACACCAAAAAGTGGATGCTGTGAAAGTTGATTTATATGGCTCATTGGCTTTGACAGGAAAAGGGCATTGTACTGACATTGCATGTTTGTTAGGGTTGACAGGGCTTTTACCCGAGAAAGTAGACCCTGCTCTTGTTGATGAAATTATTGAATCGATTTACCAAAAAAAATCACTCCCTTTATTTAATCAGATCGATGTCGATTTTGATGTAGATGAAGATATTGAATTTCATTATCAAGAAGAATTACCATACCATGCGAATGGTGTCCGTTTTAGCTTACTAAAAGATCAAAAGATTTTGTGCGCTTATGATTACTATTCAATTGGCGGTGGTTTTGTTTTAGATGAGGCAGAAATTACCGCAAGTGAAGAAAATGATGATATCTCGTCACCCATTAAATTGCATTATGAATTTGAAACATGGGCAGATCTCCAAAGACATTGCCAAAAAGAAGGTAAGTCTATTTCAGAAATTATGATGGCGAATGAATTAGCTTGGAGAGATGAAGCTGAAGTTAAAGATAAGCTACTGCAAATTTGGCAGGTAATGAATGAATCCATTACTCGTGGGCTTGAAAATGAGGGTGTTTTGCCTGGATCATTAAAAGTGCCTCGTCGGGCAAGTAAACTATTTCAAAAACTGAGCGATCAGCATATTCCAGCGGCAGATTTAAATTGGTTGAATGTATATGCCATTGCGGTAAATGAAGAAAATGCGGCAGGTGGTAAAGTGGTGACAGCGCCGACAAATGGTGCGGCAGGCGTGCTTCCTGCTGTGATGCGCTATTATTTATCTATTACACCTGCAGCAACAGATAAGCGGATAATCGACTATATGCTCACAACGGCGGCTATTGGTATCCTATATAAAAAAGGGGCTTCCATTTCGGCAGCAGAAGTCGGGTGCCAAGGTGAGGTAGGTGTGGCGTGTTCCATGGCTGCCGCGGGTTTGTGTGCATTGCTTGGTGGAAATATTAAGCAGGTGGGCAATGCAGCTGAAATGGGTATGGAGCATAACTTAGGACTGACCTGCGACCCTATTGGCGGATTAGTGCAAATTCCCTGTATTGAACGAAATGCTATGGGCTCTGCTCAAGCGGTGAATGCTGCAAAACTTGCACTGCTTGGAGATGGTGAACATCAAATTTCTTTGGATATGGTCATTGCGACCATGAAGCAGACAGGTCTTGATATGTCTCACAAGTATAAAGAAACGGCATTAGGTGGGCTTGCTGTTAATTTACCCGCATGTTAAACATTTTTTATTTTGATTTATTCGGTATACTATTTGGATTGCTAAAGAGAGGCTAGAAAACGTCGTGCGAATTCATTTAATCAAAATTATTGCCGTAGGTGGTCTGGTACTGACTGTTGCGGGTTGCAGTTCAACTTTTCGTGATCGAGAATTTGATTACTCAAGAGAAAATGTTGTTTTGCGTCCAGCATTAGTGGTTCCTAAATCGGTATCCACGGATCCCAATATCTCAGAGACACTGGTGGTTCCAAGTGGGCAAAAAGATTATCAACCTGAAAAATATGATATTGTGACGGCGAGTATGACGCCACCAGCATATAATGTGGCATATAATGAAAAGACACTTCAAAAAAGTGGTAAAGCGAAAGTAAAAGTATCGTTGGCGTTTAATGAAAATAATTCAGGTCTAATGACGGTTTTTGAACCATTAGCCATGGCATGGGATTTGACACATAAAGCGTTGCCAGATATTCAGGGCTTTAGCGTGACAGAGGCAGATGATAAAAATCATATTCTAACGATTCAACAAAGTGCTTCTCATCAAGACTATTTAGTTTATTTATTGCCGAAGAAAAATATTACACAAATTACTATTTTTGATGACAACAATAAAGTGGCAACGGACTCCGCAGCGGCGGACTTCCTTGAACAGTTGAAATCACAGTTATCAGATCAAAGTTCAATGTTGGCAATGGCTTCAGCAACAGACACGCTAGGTACTGGCTTTAAAGATAGCAGTATCGAGTTTGATAAGTCGACGAAAAAAGGTGCTCTTATTATAGATCAGACAAAAGACGTTGCATGGGATCGAATTATTAAATCGCTTGAAAAATCAGGCTTTACGGTTGGCAATGTAAATAAAGCACAAGGATTTATCTTTATTTCGGATAAGGACGGTAAATCTGCGTATAACTATACGGTTTATGTTTATAATTATACGGCGGGTGGTGGTATGTTTAGCGACTGGAGTAATTGGAAGAATTTCTTTAAATCGGGTGAAATAAAACAAACTCGCGTGAATGTCTTTGATAAAAATGGTCAGTTATTGCCTGAAGCTAAAATGAAACAACTGCTTTCGGATATTCAAAATAATTTATAATTGGAGTACATAATGGAAAAGCAAGCACTCTTACACGAAGGGAAGGCAAAGTCCGTTTATTATACAACTGATCCAGACTTATTTGTGATGCATTATCGCGATGATGCGTCAGCCTTTAATGGCGTTAAAAAAGAAGCCTTGGATAATAAAGGCAGAGTAAATAACCGCTTTAACGTTTTCATAATGGAAAAATTGGAAGCGGCAGGCATTCCAACGCATTTAGTGAAATTATTGAATGATCATGAAACCCTTGTTAAATCGCTAGATATGATTCCAGTGGAATGTGTTGTGCGAAACTATGCAGCAGGCGGCATTTGTAAGCGTTTAGGCTTAGAGAAGGGGCAACATTTTCCAGAGCCAATTTTTGAATTCTTTTATAAGGATGATGACTTGGGTGACCCAATGATTAACGAGTCACATATTAAAACTTTTAATTGGGCAACTGAAGCCGAAATCAAGGAAATGAAAGCCTTAACCTTTAAGGTAAATGATTTTTTATCCGCATTATTTGATGAGGCTGGTATTATCCTTGTGGATTACAAATTAGAGTTTGGGAGACATAAAGGCAAAGTGATTCTTGGGGATGAGTTTACGCCTGATGGCTGTCGTCTTTGGGATAAAGAGACAAAAAAAGTGTTGGATAAAGATCGTTTTCGTCAAGATCTCGGGAATGTTATCGAAGCCTATCTCGAGGTGGCGAACAGACTTGGGATTCCAATGTAGGTGAAATTTTTTTACCTTAAACGTTTATTGACGTTTTCACTTCTTTTCTCTTTTTCGATTGTATCTTGGGCGTGGCAAGGGACATTAGATTACTCAAAAACTATTCCAGATATGGGTGCTTATTATACTTATAAGTTTGATAAGTATAAACATTTTCCTGTTTATGTTCGCATTGCGATTCTAGATCCTGCTAAATATGATGCATCCTTATTTGTTCAAGATAAAGGTAATGTACAATCACTCATGCGTTTAAGCTTAGAGCAAAAAGCGACTATTGCGATTAATGGTGGCTACTATCGCGAGAATTTTTTACCTAATGGCTTGCTGATTGTTGAGGGAAAGCGTAAGAGTAGATTTGTGTCAAATACACTCTTAGCAGCGATAGTGCTTGTTACGAAAGATGGCGAGATTAAGTTACTTAAAAAAGGAGGATCTTATTTGAATGCTAAATATGCATTCCAGGCAGGACCTATATTGCTTGAAGGCGAAAAGAAATATGCAGGCACTTCAACTTTATTAAGGCAAAGAAGTATTGTGATTGAGTTTAAGAATGGTCAAATAGCCCTAGTCAGCATGTCTCCTGCTACTATGAATGAAGCCGCAAGTATCTTGGCAACTTTAGTGAAAACGCAAAAGCGATCAGTAAAATTAGCTGTTAATTTAGATGGTGGAGTTGCCTCATCTTTTGTGATTAATTTTGATAAACGTCCAGTCATCATACCAGAGCGTGCAGATGTGAAAATGGCGTTGTTATTTTATCCTCAAAAATAAGGTTATTTTCAAGTGACGTGTTTTCTTACATAGAAATATATGCAAAGATGCATCATTGTTTATTTGCGGAGGTGCGACAGTGACTTGGTTGATTCTTATTTCAGTTATTATTTTATGGGCTTCTTCATTTATTGGTATAAAGTTGGGGTTAAACAGTTTTTCTCCTGAGGCACTTGCGCTCTTTCGTTATTTGACAGCCTCGATCTTTATATTTTTAATTTACCTAGGAACTTCAGCCAAAAAGAAGCCCAACCTCAAACAATTTATGCTTTTGTTAGGGTGTGGCATCACTGGAGTGACGATCTATAATTTGGCTTTAAACTATGCAGAGCTAAGTGTTTCTCCTGCCATTGCAAGTTTTGTGATTGGCATGATGCCCGTATGTTCTTTAATAATATCGGTATTCGTTTTTAAAGATAAAGTGAAAAAGCGGGCTTGGAGCTGCGTGGCAATTTCCGTATGTGGTTTATTCGTTATTTTACTGGCGGATTTGTATCACTCTCAGAACTTGCATGCCTCGTTGCTTGGATTTTTGTCGCTTGTGATTGCCGTAGTTGGCATGGCTATTTATACCAACATTCAGCGAGTTTTATTAAAGGAGGGCTTTAAGCCTCTAGAAATGACGGCTTGGTCTATTTGGTTGGGTACTTTTTGTTTGCTTTTCTTTTTACCTGAAACCATTGTTCAGATGGCTCATGCCAGCATGGAAGATATTTTAGCCGTTGTGTATTTGGGGATATTCCCAGCCGCGATTGCTTATGTGGGTTGGGGTTATGCCATTAGCAAGCTTCCTTTCACAAAAGTGGTTACTGCGCTATACTTTAGTCCAGTATTTGTCATCCTGATGCAGTGGTCAATATTGGGTGAGTTTCCATTTTGGTTAACGATTGTCGGTGGTGGCATTAGTGTTTTTGGGGCGCTATTATTAGCAAGACAGAAGATGTAGGCGGGGCATAATAGGTAATGAAACAGTTTGATGTAGGCGTGTTTATTGGACGATTTCAACCTTTTCATTTGGGACATGTTCACAATATAAGAGTGGGTTTGGCATCATGTGAAAAGATGGTGCTGATCATCGGTTCGGCATTTCGTTCACGTTCAATCAAAAACCCTTTTACCTTCGCGGAACGCAAAAAAATGATTTTAGCGGATCTAGCTTCCGTTGATGCAAGTTGGGTGGAGCGTGTGAGTATAGAGCCTGTTTCCGATTGGCTTTATAACGAGCCAGCTTGGATTGATGAAACACAGCAAGCTGTTTTAAAACATGCTAAGAATGATTCTATTGCCGATTCTATTGCCGATTCTATTGCTATTGTGGGGCATGAAAAAGATGGTTCAAGTTATTATTTGAAGTGTTTTCCAGAGTGGAGTTTTATTGAAGTCGATAATTATAAGCAATACAATGCTACAGAGTTCCGTGAAGTCATGTTTCAAAATCGGACACTTTTAGCAGATAAATATCTAGTTTCAAAAAATGAATCTACCACTGAATCAAGTACCAATTTTTTGGCTGAATTTATGAGTTGTGATATTTATTCGACACTGCTGGATGAGTATCGATACATTCAGGAATATAAAGAAGCATGGTCTCAAGCGCCATATGCCCCGATTTTTGTCACCGTAGATGCGGTGGTGATTTGTCTGGATCACATTCTATTGGTGCAGCGAAAGCATCAACCTGGAAAGGGTTTATGGGCATTACCGGGTGGTTTTCTTGAGCCAGAAGAAAGAGTGCTTGATGGCATTATGCGTGAGCTAGATGAGGAAACCACTTTAGGGTGTTCGTCACAGGTTTTGCGTGAAAGTTTACAAAAGATTCAGGTATTTGATTACCCTGATCGTTCGCTTCGCGGAAGAACGATAACACATGCTGGATATTTTAAAATTGAAGATGATCCGTTACCCGAGATACAAGCGGCGGACGATGCGGCTGATACCAAGTGGGTAAAATTAGAGACGTTTTGGAAAATGCCTGAACAGATGATGGATGATCATTATCAGATTGTTCGGACGCTTATAGGTTAGTTTTAATAGCCTCAATAATAAATAATGATTGGCTTACTTGATAAGTTGAGTTTATATGCAAATCAACGTCACTAAGTAGGTGTTTGAACTCATTTAATGTTCTATCTTTACCACCTGAAACATTTAACATGTTTATGTCATTTGTGCATGCGTCTACATAATATTCATCTTTAGATATTATTCTATCGATAATCAGTAGCCTAGCATGATTTGGCATAGCTGTTTTACATTTACGTAAAATGGTTTTTGAGATGTCATCTTTTTTGCCATGTAATATTGCCTTGATAATGTACAAGTCAGCGCCTTCTGGAATTGTTTCAAAAAAGCTTCCACTTATGTATTTTAACCGGTCGGATAGATTTTGTTTCTTGAAATATAGTTCAGCATCATCGTGCATTGTTGCCAAATCAAAGTTGATTCCGGAGCAGTTTCTATATTTATGAAGAATATTAGCCAGTAGACTCCCAAGCCCACCACCGAGATCCACAATTTTTTTATAGGAGCTAAAATCATAAATGTTTGCAATGATTTTAGCTTGGGCATCGGATGCATTTTTCATTGAACGATTGAACATTGTTCCAGCATGTTGATCTTCTTCCAGAAAAGTCCAAAAGGGTTGCTCAAATTCAATATTGAAAGGGATTTGATCTGTTTTTATACCCTCTAATATTTTTTTAGCAGACTGATAAAAATACATGGCATGGAAGGTTACAAAGTCTTTCATGCTTGATTTATCAGTTGAAACTAGGCATTTAGATTCTTTATTAAGCCCGAATATCTTATTTTGATATTCGTTAAATAAGTTTTTTGAGGATAAAAAGCGCATGATTCGATATAGTTTATCTTCATCAACTTCAGCATAGCGTGCAATGTCAGAAATATGTTTTTGATCATCCTGAAGATAATCAGCGATGTTAAGTTCAGCGACGACATAGAGGCATTGTGTGTTGTAGTAGCCAAACATGATTTCTTTTACGAGCATGATAATTCCTTAAAACATGATTGAGAGGTTAGGCGAGTTAACCGTTGTAGTTTACCATTAGAAGTATGTTTTTTAACTAGAAGTTCGTCTTAAAAAACTTTGCCACTCTTACTCCCTGAGGAATGGCGCTGGAACATTGCTGTGAAACAAGATACCCATCACAGGGGGCTTGCATAGGTGTAATTTTTTGGGAATGTGTTTGGAAGCAAGTTGCAAAAACGTCTCCTGCTTTAATAAACTCGCCGGGTTGGAGTGAAAACTCATAAAGCCCTCCAATAGGCGCATTGAAACAGATCATGTTATCAATATGGTGAACTTTGCTTTCACATATATTGCGCTCAATGATTGTATTGGTTTGAATAGATTTTTTTGCTTTTAGATACTTTAAAATACACTGCGTATCTTCATGGGCTTGTTGCGTTTTTATAAGTTCCTGAGATCCCAGCTCAAGCGTGAAGACATCCACAAGGTTGATGGTATCTTTATAACCTAATTTTTTCAGAATATCAGACAGATTCCACCAAGGATGAAAAATCGCTTCATCTAAAGGTCCACCAAATTCATTATCAATCTGTAGAACGTGAGGTAATTCAAACGCTTTTGCAGAAGTTAAAGCATAAGTCGGCGTGTAAACATAACGCATGGCATAAGAGTCCGTGTGAATATCCAGTACTTGATCCGCGCCATAGGCAACCCTTTGTAGATGGTATGCCATTCTTTCTCCACGACTTAGTTGATAGGGTTTTTCAAGCTCGGTGCTGATAAGTTTAATGAGGTATTCACGGAATTTTTTAGTGAGTTCAGAGGGTGCGAGTGAGCGATTTTTTTCTGCAAAGGTCTCAAGATCTTTATATTTTGGATTAAAATATTGACGGTTCCAATTTTCACCACAAATGGGATCAAAGCGTCCTTGTGTGTATTCTCCAACTTTATGATTAGCACCAATAGGGTTGCAGTGTGGGATTAGTATAATGTCGCCTAGAGGTGGATGCTTTTTGAAAAACCTAATTAAATTATAAATAACCAAATTTCCTTGAATCTCAGCGCCATGCATACTGGCTTGCATATAGGTTTTGGGCGCCGTTATGTCTGAGCCAATAAATTTATAGATTTGCACGTCAATATCTTTACCCCGAACATCTTGCCCAATGGTCAGTGTGGTTTGCTTCATTTTATTTCCTTTTCTTGGTTTTACTTCATCCAGGATTCAGGCTGTTCTGGATAGCGTATGATTTCCACCTTATTATGCTTAAAAATAACTTCGGCGGGTAGGGTGTGACATAAAAACCACGGCATACTTTCTGTGAAACCATAAGCACCACATTGCGAAAACAGTAACCAATCCCCAATTTCAGTATCATTAGGGAGTTCAAAAGAGCCTAACTTGTCTAGGCTCGTACATAAGGGGCCATGCACCTCCATGGTAGTTAGGATTGCATTAGATTTTCGTAGTCGGGTTGCAGGCAAAGGTTGATTGATAATACCTGGGCGTAGTAGGTGATTGACACCACCTGAAAGGACAAGAATTTCGTGACCGTTAATACTTTTTCGGTCAACGACTTGCGCGAGATAGCATCCAAAAGTGCCTATGGCGTAACGGCCTAGTTCCATCCATATTTCGGTTTTAGGGCAAATGGTTTGTAGTGTTTGTAAAACGGTTTGCACTTGGTTCCATTGAAGTGCCTGATCATCTTGAGCATAAGGAATGCCAAGTCCACCACCAAGATCAATAATTTCTAATGTTAAATCAAGTGTTTTGGCAAGTTGCTGAAGCTGTGGAATGATGGCCTGCCAAATCTTGGCAAGCTGAAGAGGGTCAAGGATATTTCCCCATTGAAAGATATGTAAACCTTTAAAGTTTACGTTAGGAAAATCGACCAATTTTAATTGAGCCCACTCATTTTGAGAGAGCCCAAAGGGTGTTAAGGTCGCACCACCTAGGACATTGTTATCCGCTACATTATCCCAGTTTAACTGTACACGTAAGAGGACATTGGGTGTGAAGGTCATAAGAGGGTGCCAGATTATTAAGATCATGTACTTGTTGTATGCTTTCAAGTACATAGGTTTTGACACTGGTGATGAGTTGTCTTATGAGGCCACGTAGATTGAACCTGTTTGTTATTGATACCAGCTTTCAATTTGAACATTTACCTGAAGAAGCTTATCAATTTGTTGCATATCGTAAATATTCAGCGGTGCTCTTAATTGTGGTGTGGAGATATGTCCCAGCTCAGCAAGTATGGCTTTAGCTGGAATTGGGTTAGAGGCCACAAATAAATATTTGCTTTCTTTTTGCCAAAGCTGTACGCTGTGAGAGGCTACCGTATTTTGCAAACATTGGCGACAACAGAGACGACGCCAGTAGCACCGAGTGCCGTTAAATGAGACATTAGTCCATCTTCGCCGCTAAACATTTGAGTATCATGGTTTGACTGTCGGTATTGAAGAAAGTTATCAATCGAGCCACTGGCTTCTTTCAATGCCCAAAGGTTTTTATGTTCAGCAAGATAAGACAATACCGCAGGCGTGATGTCGACTCCTGATCTGGAAGGTACATTATGAAGCATACAAGGGGTATTGACGACGGCGTTCATCAATGTTTTAAACCATTCACTTATGCATGTAAGCGTGCGGGATTGGTTGTATGTGTTTGATTCGATGTTGTATATTATTGTTGATCATCTAATTGTAGAGGGTTTATCAAAATGAATCGTAAAGTACTTAAGAAAATTATTTTAACAGGGTTTATCTTATCATCTGTATATGCAATTAATGCCATGGCATTCAATGAGATTTCAGTTAGTAATGACAATACTTCAGTAACAAAAGAATTATTTTGCCCTAAAGAGAATGGCTGCAATTTTATGAACGCAACTTGGAATTCGGCACATTCAGATTATATTTTTTGTCATTATCAGACCAATAAAGGTAAAAAAATAACTAAGAAACTGATCAACACAAGTAACTATGAAGTGATGCTAACAGGCGGTAATTGGCATTACATTGGTGAATGGTATGGACATCTTAAATCAGAGTGCAAAGCAAAAATAGGTTATTCGAAGGATTGCCCTATTTTATATGTGAGCAAATCTCCTAGGCATGATATAGTTTAGAAATATCCCGTTATTTTTGTAACGAGCATATTGTCATCAAATTGCTGTGTGCTTAGATAGCCATAAGACAACCCAATTTCAATGATTTTTGACCCCCTTGAAATAGAGGCTGTATATTGATTGGCGCTATTATTAGCAACATGAAGCCCGCTATAAGATACGGCAAGTTTTAACTTTTGTTTAAAAGCGATGAACTTAAAGGCACTTTGTGCCCCCCAGCTTCTTGTATATTGATTTAAGTATCGTTCGGTGGTTTGGACATATTCACCAAAAACCTCTAAAGTTTGGGTACTATTTAATTTTATTTTTGCTTGTGCGAAAGTACTGACGGCAGGAGTTGGGGTTGAGGTGTCCGCAAGTTGAATGGAGTATCCATTGGCAAATTTAGCCGTACTGTCAATCGCTCGAATGATACTGGTACCCGTATTAAAGGAAATGTTATCTTTTTTAAATGCGTAGTTCACCATGCCTGTGAAATTGGTGATATTATTCGCGTTGGTTGCGGCATCATTATCGCCATTGAAAGCAGTGATGTTAGCAAAAAAACCATTTCCATAATAGCCCCCTTCAATTTGAGTGGCAGTCCCATAATCAAACACTCTTGTTAGTTGAGAGATGCTAAAATCATAACGTGGGTGATAGCCAAAGTTAACGGTTTTATAACCTGCAATTCCATAAAAAGGCGTTTTATTTGGGTTTGCAAAAAGCATATAAGACTCTTTCAGCTTTAAATCATCCGAGGGCGTTTTTGCGGTAAAACCTGCATAAAAGGTAAACCAATCATTCATACGAGTAAGAACACCAAACCACGCTTGAGACATGAAATCACTGGCGGAATTTCCACCAGACGACTTCTCATTTGTATCATAAAAAATTTTTGTTTCAGCTTTGGCGCCTAGATAAATATGTCCGGATTGCACACTGTCATTTTTTAAAGCATTTAATAATTTTTGTTCTTTTTGTGGGCTTGCGGAACCACCTGAAAAAAGAGATCTAAAAATAGTATTTCTTTCAATAAAGTCCCGACTATTTTCTTGAGATGTCGTTTGTTTTGCAAGGATATTTACTTGTGCCTGCATTTGTTGGACTTGTTCTTGGAGTGCTTTTATGGCACTGTCGTTGGTTACAGCACTCGCTTGAGCACTAAAAACCAAGCTAGAAATGAATAGGGTTGATCGACTTGTTTTGCCTAAAAAGGGTGTGTTGGTCGTCATTGTATTTTCCTTTCATTGTTTGATAATGATTATCATTATTGTTTACGCTTGACTGTAAATGTAGTGGTTATAATTTTTGTGTCAAGCGCAATTATAAAAATCCGTATTTATTTTTAGTCTCTTCTATTATGTGAATGTAGTCATGTTTGATAGAGTAAATTAAGTGCTTAAATAGACAACTGAAGACAGTGTAAAAATCAAAATAATTTGTTCTTATACCTAAGAAAAGGGGTCCTGTCGCAAAAACATAGTTGCGCCCACGACAGGCAAGTTTCGTCTTTTGTGCGCTGCCTCTATGTTTTTGCGACAGAACCGGATTAATCAGATATTTAACCAAATACCTTGCGTCACCTTCGATAGGTATCTCAAGAATACTGGATTACAGTAATGATCAGGTGAAATATTATTACCGATCACATATGACGAAACGAAATGAATATGAGGTCATCGATACACAAATTTTCATCAAAAGAATGGTGCTAAACATACTGCCTAAAAGCTTTCAGAGGATGCGATACTATGGCTTACAGCATAATAATGAATTAAAGAAATACTTTGAGATTATTGCTAAAGCCACGGGTGATCTTATTGATGCTGTGACCACCTATGTGGAGCGATTATGGAATTGTGGCAGCTCTATCATCCTGACAAGGGTATTATTTATGATTTACAGGAAAGGCTTATAAGTGGGAGAAATATTTAGAACTTTGTTCTTAAATTTCACCTGTTAAAGTTTATACTCATTATGGAAGTTGCACTTGTGATTTGAATTCAGGTTATATGTAAACATATAGCATAAAAGTTATAATTAAGATGACTGTCCTATAGTCAACATGCTTGGTAGATATTACATGAAACTTTTTATCACAGGCTGTTTATTA
>CAUZSH010000057.1:0-13659 GCA_963582935.1 Gammaproteobacteria bacterium | reverse complement strand
GACTGTAGGCTTGTTTTTTGGAAGATCGGTACGGAGGTGGGCGTCTGAGGCAAAACCATCTGCGAGGGTAGTGATTCGATTTTGGCAGGAGCCAAAATCTTCTATGAACGACCGAGCAACACGCAAAATTTGTGAAAATAAAAGTAACTAATAACTCTAATGTCTCGACTGGAAGTTTACGTTATAGTAAGTCAGGAGCATCTGGGTTTGAGATTTTCATGAAAGGGAGTCCAAATGGTATTTGCACAACTGAGGTCTGCCCAGATGCCTGTGAAGATGGTTCCGCTCTTCATACTGGTGGTTCATGTTATATCTATATCCACGCTTTAGACTCATCACCAAGTACTGGTGAAATCAACATTATAAATAATTCAGCTAACCAAACTATTGTTTTTGGTTTAACTAAGTTAGAAAAATTATATGTCGGTGGTACTTTTACCAATGCTTTAGGCAAACGATATGTGGCAAAATTTGATCCGATAACATCAACCTGGACAGAACTTTTAATGCCAACATATAACACTGGTCAGTATATAGGAATTTACACTATGAGCTGGGGGGTAGATGGTAATCTATATGCAAGCGGTAGTTTCAAGAATTCCTTAGGCAAACAATATGTGGCAAAATTTGATCCGAAAACATCAACCTGGACAGAACTTCCGCAGCCGCCAACTCCATTCTCTAATACTATCTACTTGGCAAAGTTTGACGCTAATGGAAATTTATATGTCCTCAATAATAATTATAACCTGGAAAAATTTGATCCGAAAACATTAACCTGGACAGAGCTAGCAACTAATTTTAATTCTAGCGCAAATGATATGAACTTCGATGCTACTGGAAATTTATATATTGGTGGTAATTTTACCAATGCTTTAGGCGAACGATATGTGGCAAAATTTGATCCGAAAACATCAACCTGGACAAAGCTCCCACAACCAACAACTCCTTTTAATGGTACCATCTCGACTGTGACTTTTGATGCCATTGGAAATTTATATATTGGTGGTAATTTTATCAATGCTTTTGGTGAACAATATGTGGCAAAATTTGATCCGCAAACCGAAAAATGGACAGACCTTCCACAGCCAATAGCTCCTGTAGCTCCTCTTAATTCTCATATCCAAGTTATGAACTTCGATGCTACTGGAAATTTATATATTGGTGGTAATTTTACCAATGCTGAAGGTAAACGATATGTGGGAAAATTTGATCCGCAAACATTAACCTGGACAGAGCTTCCACAACCAACAGCTCCTTTTAATAATTTCATCATGGCTATGAGCTGGGGAGCCGATGATAATCTATATACTGGCGGTGATTTCACCAATCCCTTAGATAATGAATATGTGGCAAAATTTGATCCGAAAACATCAACCTGGACAAAGCTTCCACAACCAACTCCTCCTTTTAATGGTAGAATAAATACGATGAATTTTTCTAATGATCTAGTTGTTACACGGATAGCATAAAGAAGTGAGGGCTGGTTAACTTTTTCCTTGATTAAGCATTATCTCTTTATAAATAATTCATCAACTCATTGCAGGTTTCCAAAGTTTAAAATCAATTAATCTTCGGAAAGGTATGTAGGTAAAGGGTTACGTCTGTGATGCTTATTTTGAAATTGACAGCTTCACTCACAATAGCCGTTAAATGCACGCAGTTGATTATTTTCTAAAGTTTTTAAAAGATTTTCATAGTGTTGAATGTCAGCAACAATTCCTTTGTTGAAATCTTCATATTTTTTCTATATTTTTCACTTTTAGGGTCAATATAGCATGCCTTTTGTGTTGAAATATCATCCTTGATTTTTTTTCTACTATCTTGGTTATTAGATAGTTCAACGATCTCTTCTTTTAATTTTAAATTAGCTTCATCTAAGGATTGCTTCAATAATTCTGGTAGCTTTTCAATATGAGCATCTAGGTAGCTACAGACCTCTTGATACTCCTTTCTAAGTCCCTTATCAAGTATGGTTTCGCCATATTCGTCATATAATGACACTAACTTGCTCTTGTTGGAGGTTGTGCTATATGTTAAATATCCTTTTAAAGTAGTGGTACATTCAAATGTCTGTATATAAACACATCTTATTCGCAATTGACCATGATGATAACGGAGCCAGTATTTTAAAAAGCATGATAGATTTTGCGGATAATTTTAATGCAAAAGTCTCTTTAGTTCATGTGGTGGGTTCTTTTTCTGCTTCTTATGCGCACGCTGACACTATGTTAATTGATGAAAAAATTGAACAGGAGATTGAGGGTAACGCAAGAAAGTATCTGAACTACATTGCCAAAAGTGCTGATTTTCCCATTGAGAATTCATACATCTTAAATGGAGATGCAACAAAGAGTATTTTAAAATATGCAGAGATAAACGGCTGCGATTTAATCGTTGTTAATGGTCATAACCATAATATTATTGGTAAAATTTGGTCTGTTACGGAGAAGCTAATGAATGCACCCAAGGTTGATGTCGTTGTTTTAAAGTCATTGGGTCAGTTAGTTTAAATCAAGGTAATAATGTGGCTACATTGTACGTTTTCTTTAACTTTATTAGAATCATTTCTTTGTTTTATTTTGCCCTAGCCGTTGTCCAGAGATAATTCTTTTTTGATCTCCTTCGCATGTACTTTATTCATCGCTTACGGTTCTCTACATCCTTGACACCAAAGACCAACAACTTTTTGTAACCTTAAAGCTCGCTAGACCCGTTAAAAGGGGTGGCTTCGGTGCTGACAAAGATTACGTGCCTGATAACAAAAATCACAAGTCATCCTTGGGTCACATTGATGAAAAAGTCACATTCAATCTAGCATGGAAAGAATCTCACCATAATCAAAATAGATTTCAACTCAACAGCAACCAAGATGATGAGCTTCTAAAGCAAATTATACCAGATCAAAGTTTTAATGCGACAGAACCAATAATTACAGTATATCATATACGTTAATGGCTATAGTTAACTTGACGGTGCCAAAAAAACCAATTTCAAAATAACGGTACTCCCTACCAAACCACCATACGCTCAGGTAAGGTATGACTTATCACATAGTTTAATGACGGTTTAAAAGGAAATTTTGGTGATGGAAGCCCAAGCTAAAAAAACACAAGAAGTCAAAATAATAGTTAATAATCTCCTCGGGAGCATGGATAAAAATATAGATAAACAATTCCTGTATTATCTATATAATGTATTGGGGCGTCGTCTTGATTCTGAGGTGCATTATCATGAGCAAGCACTGTCTCACACAATTCGAGGTCATTTAATGGCATCTTGGAAAAAAACATGGCGTACCTACAACCAACAAAAATCCAAACGTGGTTATTATCTTTCAATGGAGTTTCTGATTGGGCGTTCTATGATGAATAATCTCATCAATCTTGGCATTGAAAAAAATACGCAAACCTCTTTATATAACCTCGGACTTTCTATCGAAGAGATTGAGGAAGCTGAGCGTGATGCAGGCTTGGGTAATGGTGGCTTAGGTCGTTTGGCGGCTTGTTTCATGGATAGTTGTGCAACCTTGGGACTGCCCGTGATGGGGTATGGTTTGCGTTATGAATATGGGATGTTTCGCCAACATATACAAGAAGGCTATCAAATTGAGGAGCCAGACCATTGGTTACGTTTTGGCACACATCCTTGGGAAGTCATGCGCAAGGAGTACGCGCGAACCATTAAATTTGGTGGCAAAACACATCAATATACGGATGCCAAAACAGGTAAAGAACTGGTTCGCTGGGATAATGATGAAGAGGTGCTAGCAGTGCCTTTTGATGTGCCAATTCCCGGGTTTAAAAATAATATCGTCAATACTTTGCGTCTTTGGTCAGCATCAGCACAAGAAGAATTTGATTTGAGTGCGTTTAATGCAGGTTCTTATGCCGAGGCGGTTTCTGCTAAAAATACCGCTGATAATATCACCATGGTTTTATATCCAAATGATGCAAGCGAAAATGGTAAAGCATTACGTTTACGCCAACAATATTTTTTGGTGTCTGCATCCTTACAAGATGTGGTGCAACAGTGGAAAATACGTTTTGCGAATGGGGCAGGTGAGGTGAGTATTTTTAGTGATTTCGCCCAAAATAATGTTTTTCAACTCAATGACACCCACCCAAGCCTTGCGGTGGCAGAGCTGATGCGATTGTTGTTAGACGAAGAAAAAATGTCTTGGGCTGAGGCGTGGGTAATTACGACGAAAACCATGGCTTATACGAATCATACTTTATTGCCAGAGGCTTTAGAGCAATGGTCTGTGGGTTTGTTTGAACACTTATTGCCACGCCCATTGGAAATTATTTATAAAATTAATCATCTATTTTTAGAAGAGGTCAAAGCGAAATGGCCAGGAGATTTTGATCGTTTGAGACGAATGTCCTTAATCAGTGAGCATAATACGGTGCGTATGGCATATTTAGCAATTGTGGGCAGTTTTTCAGTAAATGGCGTGGCAGCATTGCATTCTGAACTTTTAAAAGATGGTTTGTTTCATGATTTTTATGAGCTTTGGCCGGATAAATTTAATAATAAAACCAATGGCGTGACACAACGACGCTGGATGGTGGCTTGTAACCCAGAACTGCGTGTGTTGTTGGAAAAAACAATTGGTGAAGGTTGGATTACAAACCTAAGTGAGCTAGATCAACTAGAAGCGTTAGCGGAAGATAAAGGTTTTTGTGCAGAATGGACAGCGGTTAAAAGAGATAACAAGCAAAGATTGGCGAATCTAGTCTATAAGGAAGTGGGGGTGAGATTTAACCTTAACGCCATGTTTGATGTGCAGGTGAAGCGGATTCATGAATATAAGCGTCAACTGCTGAATGTTTTGCACGCCATTCATTTGTATGCTCGAATTAAGAATGGAGATACGGCAAATTGGACGAACCGTTGTATTTTGATTGGTGGTAAAGCAGCACCGGGTTATGCAATGGCAAAAGGGATTATTAAGCTCATTAATAATGTTGCAGAAATCATCAATAATGATCCAGATGTGGGGGATAAATTAAAGTTGGTTTTCTTCCCAAATTATAATGTGTCTGCAATGGAAGTGATTTGCCCGGGGACTGATTTATCCGAGCAGATTTCAACAGCGGGGAAGGAAGCATCAGGCACCGGCAATATGAAGTTCATGATGAATGGTGCAGTGACTATCGGCACGTTAGATGGCGCAAATGTGGAAATTTTAGAAGCTGTTGGCGAGGAAAACTTTTTCTTGTTTGGATTGAAGACACCAGAAGTTGTGGCGTTAGGACATCATTATCAACCCTGTGAAGTGATTAAATCAGATATGGATTTACAGGAAGTTATGTTGTTACTAGAAAGCGGTTGTTTTAATGAAAATGAACCGAGAATATTTGATGCTATTTTACATGCATTAATGAGCCCACAAGATCCTTGGATGACTTTGGCGGATTTCCGTAGTTTTGTGAATGCGCAAAAATTAGTGTCGGGAGCTTACCAAGACAAAGATCGTTGGGTGAAAATGAGCATTATGAATAGTGCGCGTAGTGGGCGCTTCTCAACGGATCGCACGATGCAGGAGTATAATGATGATATTTGGAACCTCACTCCAATAAAAGTAGATGCTTAGTTTATTTTGATCAGTTGCCTTAAATAGATTCATTTAGCCGGGTTGTTATGTATACTATGCGCACTGCGTATAGCAAATTCACTTCTTAGAAAACTGGAGCTAAAATGACACTCTCCCTATTTGCTGGAAAGCCAGCACCTTACCAATTATTAGAAAATATTCCGTTGTTAATGGCGGATTATTATAACCTGCAACCTGATGCAAATGATTCAAACCACTTAGTCAGTTTTGGCACTTCAGGACATCGCGGATCTTCAAAGAAAACCACTTTCAATGAAAACCATATTGCTGCAATTTGCCAAGCTATTGTTGAATATCGAGGGCAGCAAGAATATACAGGGCCGCTTTATATTGGTATGGATACTCATGCGTTATCTGAAGCGGCTCATGCTACGGCAATTTGTGTTTTTGCGGCAAACAAGGTAGATGTGATCATTCAAGGTAATGGGCGTTATACGCCAACACCTGTCATTTCACATGCTATTCTAGCGTATAATAAAGATCGTACCAGTGGTTTTGCAGATGGTATCGTGATTACCCCATCACATAACCCGCCAGAAGATGGTGGCTTTAAATATAACCCACCCCATGGAGGTCCTGCTGATTCAGATGTCACCACAATTATCCAAAATCGTGCCAATGAAATTATTAAAAATGATTGTCAAGATGTGAAAACCATGTCGTTGAATGATGCGCTGGCGACTTCATACCTCCAACCCCAAGATCTAATCATGCCTTATGTGAAATCATTGGATCAAGTCGTAAACATGAAGGCAATTCGTGAGGCCGGTCTTAAAATAGCCGTTGACCCTATGGGCAGTGCGGCGGTAGATTACTGGGCGCCCATTGCTGAGTATTATAACTTAGATTTAACGATTGTGAACCCACAAGTTGATCCAACCTTTTCATTTATGACGGTAGATAAAGATGGCAAGATTCGCATGGATTGTTCTTCACCCTATGCGATGGCAGGATTAATTAAATTAAAAGATGACTATGATATTGCTTTTGCCAATGACCCCGATGTAGATCGTCATGGTATTGTGACAAAGTCTACAGGGTTGATGAATCCAAATCATTATTTGGCAGTGGCTATTGAATATCTTTTCACCCATCGTCCAGAGTGGTCTGAAAAGTCTGCTATTGGTAAGACGTTGGTCTCAAGTTCTATGATTGATCGTGTTGCGGCGTCTATAGATCGCCCCATGCTCGAAGTACCCGTTGGTTTTAAATGGTTTGTAGACGGTTTAGCCAGTGGTGATTTTGGCTTTGGTGCTGAAGAGTCAGCAGGCGCTTCATTTTTACGCTTTGATGGGTCGCCTTGGAGTACCGATAAGGATGGGATTATTTTGAATTTATTGGCTGCTGAAATTACGGCAGTGACAGGTAAAGATCCAAGTGAACATTATCAAGCATTGATCCAACGATTTGGTGCGCCATCTTATACAAGAGTGGATGCACCTGCGACAAAAGCAGAAAAAGCAAAGCTCGCAAACTTGACGCCTGATATGGTGGAAGCAGACACCTTGGCAGGTGAGAAAATTACTGGAAAGCTTACCCATGCGTCTGGAAATGGTGCCGCCATTGGTGGGCTTAAAATCACCACTGAAAATGGTTGGTTTGCGGCACGCCCATCGGGTACTGAAGATATTTATAAGATCTATGCAGAGTCTTTTAAAGGGCAAGCGCATCTTGATGAGATATTGACTGAAGCGCAAGCCATCGTGAATGAGACATTAGCATAAATCATATTTAATTGATTTTGGTCTTGTGTAAAAACAGCCATTGTAAAGCAATATAAGTACTGGCAACTTCATATTTTTTATCCATTAAATCTTGGTAGGCTTGTTTAAAGGAGATTTTGTGGATTTTAATATCTTCATTTTCGTGTTGAAGTCCGGCATATTCACCAATTTTTGACGCGTCAATTTCTGCAGCATAAAGGTGAAGCATTTCACCAAAACCGCCTGGGCTTGGATAGTATTTACAAACAAACTCTAAGTTTTCGATTGAAAGAAGTGCACCTGCTTCCTCTTCTGCCTCTCGTACACAGGCTTGTTCAGCCGTTTCTCCTGGATCAATCATGCCGGCTACAGGCTCGATTAACCAGTTGTTTTGCCCTTCTGTTGCAAGGGTGCAAGCACGACATTGTTCAATTAAAATGACTTGTTCTGATTTCATATCATACAAGAAGATCACGGCGCCATTTTGATTTTTGCAAAGAAGTTCTCGATAAATGACAGGACTCCAGCCACCTTTGAATAGTTCATGTTTAAAGTGAATTTGGTTAACACGGAAAAAACCATCGTAGACTTGTTTGGAGGATTCGATTTTGATTTGCATTTTGGCGTAATATAAAAGCGAGATGTCCTAACATTATAGACATAAAAAAGCCCACAGTGTGGGTTTTAAAGAAAAGTAGTTTGTGATTAAGATAAATCTACATAGGGATGGTATAAGTCACACCTGCTGTTAGAGCGTACATTGTGGCAGTCTCATCTTCAACGTGTGGATCATTCCATTTTTTACCAAACACATAGGTGTATTGAGCAAAGATGTTGAATGCATTAATTTGATAGCCAACACCGGCTGCTGCAATTGGAACCCATTTTGATTGTGTGTGACTATTAGTTTCAGGCCACAAAATAGAGGTAGTAGTCGTTTGCCTTCTCTATCTGTGGTGATGGCAAAAGCTCTTAGTACGTTAACGATTACATCTGTACTCTTGTTTAGAGGGATATCTTCATACCATCTGTATGCAATGGTGGTATTTCCCATTACTGTTAAATAACTTTTAAAAGAAACAAAGTAAGTTTATTGGGTTTTAATATTAATTGATTGCTGGGCATGTCTCTTAATCCTAACTTGGGTATAATGAATTGTTATACAGTAATTTTATACAGCGGCGGAGAAGAGGGTATCACCATGAAAAAAGCCAAAACGATTGCATTGTTACAACAAAAAGGTGGGTCAGGAAAGACCACAACAGCAATGAATATGGCAGGTGGTTTACGTGAATTGGGTTACTCTGTTATCGTTGCAGATATGGATAAAGATAAGCCTGATGCTTGGTCATGGGCGGCTAAAAATGATTCTGAGTATGATCATGTTTTACAGGTAGATGAAAAACAGGCGCGAGACAAGTTGACAGAAATCAAAAGTAGATGTGATTACGTGATTATTGACACACCACCAAATTTCCAAACGGCAGCATTGAAAGCCGCACTTCTTGCTGATCTTGTGGTGATTCCCGCTGCCCCCAGTGGTATGGATCTTTCAGGATTACTTGAGGCTAAGGATTTAGCCTTAACGGCTGATCGTCCTTATCGTTTGTTGGGGAATCGTATTATGAAAAACACCACCATGTCTCGAAGTCTTTTAAATGTATTAGATGAAGAAGGCTTTGCCTTTAGTTCCGCCATTCCGCAGAGTGTAAAATTCGTAGAAGCAGAGGCGGCAGGTTTATATATTGGTGATTATGCCAAAGAAAGTAACGCCCATGTGCAGGTGAGAAAGCTTGCAAAAGAAGTTGTGGCATTTTTTGAAGGATAATTATCTATGAGTAAAATATCATTAGCAAATCGTAAGCGTATTGGTGAACTAACCATTGAACCCACGCAAGCTGACATTAAGAAAGAAGAATTACTGGCACTTAAAATTTCTCAGTTAAATGCACAAGCGGAGCGGACAGGGACTTTATTGAATATTCCTATTCATGAGATTCACCCAGACCCTAAGCAGCCCCGTAAATCTTTTAGAAATATTGATTCCTTAGCGCAGAGCATTGAGGCAAAAGGTATTATTCAACCGATCATTGTCACGGAAAAATCTAGCCAAGGCATTCATCATATTATTGCTGGAGAGCGCCGTTATCGCGCAGCAAAACAGATTGGTTTAGCTTATATTCCTTGTATTGTTCGCAATGAAACAGATGCCGATATTCTGATAATTCAATTATTAGAAAACGATCAACGAGAAAAAGTGTCTCCTTTTGAAGAAGCGGATGCATTGATGGAGTTGATTAATAATAAGAAGCTTAAAAAAAGCGAGGTGGCTAAATCGTTAGGGCATGATAATAGCTGGATTTCTATTCGACTGAAATTAGCGGAGTCTACCGAGACATTGCGTGGTTTAAGTCAGGATGGCATCATTGATGATGTGCGTACTTTGTATGAGCTGAAAAAATTTGAAGATGAGTTGCCAGAAGCTGCCCTTGATTTTGTGGAAAAAGTGCGTGCTAAAAAAATACGGGGTGCTTATCGGGCAGCGATTAAACGTGCCCGAGATAATTGGCGCAAAAAATTAGATGGTAGTGAGAGTTTTGTCCGTCATGGATCGGATGAGGTCATTGATCTTTATTTTGATGAGGATTTATTGGTGATGACGCTTGAGAATAAATCACAGCCTTTAAAATTACAGCTATCTACGGCGAACCTAACAAAACTTTATCGAGAGCTTCAAGCTAGATTAAAATAAATGAAAATTGCACTTTTACAAGCAGACCATATTCCAAGTCATCGTAGAAATATCTCAGGTGGAAATTACCCTGAGATGTTTTCAAATTTATTTTTGAAAGTAGATGCCATTGTGGACATCGATACCTTTGATGTGACCATCGGTGAGTATCCTGAGAATGAAAGTCAATATAATGGTTTTATTATTTCAGGGAGTAAATCAAGTGCCTATAGTAATGAGGCATGGATTTCAAAATTAAAGCTCTATATTTGCAAGCTCAAAGATGATGGACATAAATTGGTGGGCATTTGTTTTGGTCACCAAGTGATTGCCGAAGCTCTGGGTGGCAAGGTGGAGTATGCGGGGCATAAGGGTGTCGGGATTGGTGTTCAGACGGTTCATATGCAAAAGCGTTTATCTTGGATGCAACCATTTGAAGAGTACATGAGTTTGCTGTTTAATCATTATGATCAAGTGGTTACGGCCCCTGAAAATGCGGAAGTGCTCGCATATAATGACTTTTGTGAAGTTCAGATGTATCATATTAATCATCAAGTATTTGGAGTGCAGGCACATCCGGAAATGATTCGTGCACATAATCATTTGTTAATTAAAGAGCTTGAAAATCAAGGCGTAACAGATGACATTCAATCAGCAGTGGATACATTAAGATTGCGAGACCATAGTATGATTGTTGGAATGTGGATGGTACGGTTTTTTGAAGAGTAGAAAAATATTAGAGAACATGGAGTAAGATAATATGGGTCAAGAAGAGCAGAAAATTGGGCGTATTTGTGTCTTTGGTGATAGCTTGCAAGATAATGGTAATATTGCAAAAGTATTGGGGTTCCCGCTTGCACCATTTGATGGTGGCCGATTTTGTGACGGACCTGTTGCGAATGAGTACTTACGTGATTCAATTGAAGCACGTCAAAAATCAGAAGTATCCTTACTTAACTATGCAATTGGTGGTGCGTTAACGTCAGGTAAAAATCCGAAGTCATTATTAACAGATCAGGCTTTTCCAGTGGGGGACCAGTTAGATCGCTTTGTTAGCCAAGAGCATCGCTTTAAATCAGATGACTTGATTTCGCTGAATACTGGTGGGAATAATTTTTTATTTGCAATTCATGACGAGTCTCCCTATATAAATGTTTCCGCGATTTATCGGGTTGCAGATGATTTATTTCAGCATACAAACAGAGTGATTGCTTTGGGTGCTAGAAAAATTATATTGTGGAATGTGCCAGATGTGACGATAACGCCTGCTTATGATGTGGCACCGTTCCCAAAATGGTTTGCAAAGTATTATAAAAAATTTATTAAACGCAATATTCAAAAGCAAAACACGAAGTTGCAAGACTATGCGTTAGAACTAAAGCGCAAATACCCCTATGTGCAGATCGAAGTGCTTGATGCCTTTAACTTGATGGATGATGTCCTTGAAGATCCAATGGCGCATGGGTTTGCAAATGCCACTGACCCTTGTGTCAAAAGTTTTGGGGGTGTTGATGACAAAGGCAATATTCAACATGACCTTGAAATCTTAGGCGACCCAACCACACATTTATTTTGGGATTATGTTCACCCAACTTCTAAAGGTCAGAAAATGATTGCAGATGAAATGTATGCAAGTTTGTATGCGCTAGATAAGGAATGATGACTTCGGAGACATAGTGATGGTGAGTTTAGAAGTTTCAGATAGTAAGTTGCAATTACAAAAAATTTTTCAAACTCAGATCGATTTTTATAATGCCTATAAATATCCTGCCTATAAATATCGTATTGACGCACTGAACATCCTGAAAAAATTAATTGTGAATCATCAAGATGAGTTTGTTGGGGCATTACATCAAGATTTTGGTTGCCGTGTAACGGCTGAAACCAAACTGGCTGAAATTCTACCCTCAATTGAAGCGATTCGCTACATTAAGAAAAAATTGTCAAAATGGATGCGACCTCAACGACGTCATGTGGGGTTACTGCATTTCCCCTCTAAGAATAGTGTTTTTTTACAGCCAAAAGGTGTTGTGGGTATTATTGTCCCTTGGAATTATCCTTTGTTCTTATCGCTGGTGCCTGTAGCTTACGCAATTGCTGCGGGTAACACTGCGATGGTGAAGATGTCAGAATTTACCCCTGCGTTTAATATGCTTTTGAAAAAGCTCGTCGATCAATATTTTAATCCTATACAGCTTGTCATTGTTGAAGCCAGTGTGAAGGCTAATGCGGAAGTGGCTGCTGAATTTGCAAAGCTTCCTTTTCATCACTTGCTTTTTACGGGATCAACCCGTGTGGGTCGTAAAATTATGATGGCCGCTGCGGAAAACTTAACACCTGTGACGCTTGAACTGGGTGGTAAATCACCGGTGATCATTGATGAATCCACGAATCTAAAGGTCGCGGCAAAACGTATTTGTTTCGGTAAAACCCTGAGTGCAGGACAAACTTGTATTGCGCCAGATTATATTTTGTGCCCTGAAGCTTTAAAAATGCCATTGGTGGATGCGTTAAGAAAAGAATTTCAAAAGATGTATCCCGAGGTTGATGATCAAAACTATACACGGGTGATCAATAAATCTCATTATGAGCGACTGCTGGGTTATCTTTCAGATGCGATAGATAAAGGCGCTAAGGTTTATGACTTATCCACTTCAGGGGAAGCGAGCCTAGATCGTTCTGAAAATAACAGACTGCCTTTGCAGGTGGTTTGTGATGTTAATGATGATATGCAGGTGATGCAGGATGAAATCTTTGGTCCAATTTTACCGATTGTTGGTTACGATGGCATTTCTAAAGCCATTGCTTACGTGAATGAGCATCCAAGACCTTTAGCCTTATATTATTTTGGTTCAGATAAGAGAATTTTAGAATGTTTGCCTCGTGAAACGCATTCAGGTGGTATGTGCTTAAATGATACGGTTTTGCACGTGGCACAAGATGACATGCCTTTTGGGGGTGTGGGAGCTTCTGGTATGGGGGCTTATCATGGAAAAGAGGGCTTTGAGACTTTTTCACATGCAAAGGCAATTCATAGCAAGGGTTTTCTTAATGCGACTCAAGTGGTCTATCCACCTCATAATGGTTTTTTACAAAAGCTAATTTTTAAGTTGTTTATTCGTTAAGGGCGACTAAGAATCAATATTTATAACCATTCTTAATCTGATATTGGCGCATAAATTCTCGTTGCAGTAGCGTGCCAGGCTCATCAGGGATTTGTCGTAACCACTGTTTCATGGCTTGCTCTTGCTCTTTTGAGAGCGGATCTTCTTTTGCCATTTTTATTTCTTTTTCTTTACTATCGTCTTCAGATTGTTGTTGATCCTGTTGTTGTTGTTGTTGTTGTTGTTGTTGTTGTTGTTGTTGTTGTTGTTGTTGTTGTTGTTGTTGTTGTTGTTGATCCTGTTGTTGTTGTTGTTGTTGTTGATCCTGTTGTTGTTGATCCTGTTGTTGTTGTTGTTGTTGTTGTTGTTGTTGTTGTTGATCCTGTTGTTGTTGTTGTTGTTGATCCTGTTGTTGATCCTGTTGTTGTTGTTGTTGTTGTTGTTGTTGTTGTTGTTGTTGTTGTTGTTGTTGTTGTTGTTGTTGTTGCTCATGTTTCTGTT
>CAUZSH010000056.1:0-13724 GCA_963582935.1 Gammaproteobacteria bacterium | reverse complement strand
TTACAATATGATATTGAAGCCTGTATACGCCATGCGCTGATTTATAGGTTTTCATTCACCCATTATACCGCCTTAAGGCTCATTCACCCACGGGTATCACCCGTGGTGCTCTGTCTTCGACCGTATAGAAAAGCCATAATCACGTCGAGTATCACCAACTGGATAAGCATTTCCAAGCAAAGTCGCCGTGTTTGACTTGATCATGCCCGGCCCTACAGCAATAACAGCAAGACTAATAAACGCTGTTTCAGGACCAAAGTGATACCCAAAACCAAGCCCCAAATAACCCAAGCATAATATCCAGCCACCCAAAACAGCAGTATGAAAGGTGCCCAAGACTTTATCTGCTAAATATCCACCTAAAAAAGAGGTCATATAGAGCAAGGCAACGAACGCACCTGAAACTGTAAAAGTTATGGTGTCACTTAAGCCATATACTTTAGATAAGAGTAGAACAATAAGGCCTTGAGTTAGCAGAAAACCATAACGTTCCCAAAATTCAGTCATAAAACAAACAGGCAAAGTTTTTGGATGTGCTTTTAAGATATAGGAATATCTCTCAATAACTCAAGTCAGGCTCTCGAAGATATATTAATATCAATAATTATGCAATTTCTAAGAAAATAATGGCGCAAGAAAACAAATGAACAATTCAAGGTGTTTTTAATTTACCTAACATCCATATTCCCACAAACCCTAATAACATCAGCCCTAACACAAACATTGTGAGACCCATTTGCGAATAATGGTTTAATATTTCAGCGATCATTGGCGCACCACCACTTAAGGCATTCCCGATACTATAAGCAAAAGCACACCCTGTTGCGATCCACTCTTTATCAAACACTGAGGCAAAAAGCGGTGAGATAGCACCTTGAATCGCTGCCATGAAAAAGGTAAACCCAACGAGTGATAAAATAGCAAACCATTCATTCCCGGACTTTAATAAGGCAACCAAAGGATATACCAAAATAAGCAGTAATATCGCCGCATAAAAAAACACTTTTCGGTAACCATATCTATCCGCCACATTACCAAATATTGGGTACAAGATACAAGCCAAAAGCAGCACGCCCGTATTCACCAAAAATGCACTATTTTGCGAGACGCCTAAGGACTCAATTCGATAATTTACAAAATATGTGAATACTAAAAAGTACAAGGATGCCGCCATCGTAGTCAAGCAAATCACCGCTACAATGGCGCGCCATTGTTGTAATAAGGCATATAATACATTCTCTCGTTTGGGATTTCCCAACGTAGATTTTGAGTACTCTATTTTGTATTTATAACTCAACCACAAATAAATAACCAATAATACACCACTTAACATGAAAGGAATACGCCAGTGCAAACTGCCTGCACCTTCTGGTAATACTGAATTCACAATAAAGCCGACTAAAGAGGCGAGCAAAAGCCCCAGGCTTGCTACCGCATAGATTAACCCGACCACAAACCCTTGACGGCTACTAAAACGATTAACTGCAACCGTAATTAACCCAGGAAACTGCCCGCCAGCGGAAAGCCCCTGTAAGATTCGAATAATAATCAAGAAAATAGGCGCCATCACGCCGATTGTTTCATAGGTCGGTAAAAATGCCACCATAAAAGTTGACACACCCATCACAATCACACAAATATTAATCACCCAAAGATGATTATAACGATCTCCAAGCCACCCGACCAAGAGCCCCCCTAAAGGGCGCACCAATGCACCTAGAAAAAAAGTCGCTAACGCAAGCGTATAACTGACAAAACGACTTTCTGTTGGGAAAAACTCTGCTGCTATGTAGGTAGAGAAATAGATATATAATGAGAAGTCGTACCACTCGATGATATTTCCATAGGACAATACGGCAAGGGATTTTTTTTGGTCTGACATACAAATAAGCTACATTACTATTATGACAAGATTGTTGTCACATTATATAAGAAAATTTGACTCCCAAAAAAGCTTTTCAAAGAATTACATTTCCCAAAGAGATTTATTTGATAAGTAACGATTTTTCGTCGCATTCAAATACCATGCCTTTAGGTTTCTTAATAAGCCTGTGCCTTTTGTCATTTTTACTGTATTCATTTTCGTCATCTCCATTTACTTGCAAACTTCAAATCATCCGCCGCATTGCAAATTTTATTTCAAATAGCTTCAAGTATATTTCATTTATGTCACGTTAATGTCTCGCTTGCGAGATGGAGAGATACCATACAGTATTAAAATTAAAATGCAACTCTCTTTTTATTTTCCTAAACATCATACGAATTCAATGCTTTTTCTTGCGATGACGCGATGCGTTTTGAGTACTAGAAATCATCTTACTTAAAGCCTTATCTTTGGCATACTTTTCAGAAAGTGTTGCGCTATTATATGCTTGTTCACGCATTAGTTTTTGGCAACCAATCAACCGTCTCTGGGGAAGAATGCCCTCTTTAATCCCCTGCTGTAATGCACACCCTGGTTCACTTGTGTGACCACAATCACTAAAACGATACTGCTGAGATAATGCTGCAATTTCACCAAATGCCTCATTGATCCCTTACTCACAAGCACTAAGCTGAAGCTCCCTCATCCCAGACGTGTCCATTAACACACCTCCTTGAGGGCAACCACTTTAAGGATCTAAATGTAGTGGTATGACGACCTTTGCTATCATCTTCTCGCACAGCAGCAGTCTGCTGAGTCTCGAACCCCATTAGACCATTAACCAATGTGGACTTCCCCACTGCAGAAGATCCCAGTAATGCCAGTGTTTTACCATGCTGGCAATAGCCCTCTAATTCTTGCAAGTGGATTGGATCTAGGGCATTAATGGCGTGAACTAGCATTAGTGAATCTAGCGCTTGAACTTGATGACGTTTAGCCTCCACATCATCGCATTGATCTGCTTTAGTCAAAACAATAATAGGATCCACTTGCGCTTCCCTTGCCACAGCAAGATAGCGCTCAATTCGGCTTAAATTGAAATCATAGTTAAATGAACAGACGATCATCACACTATCAATATTAGCGACAATTAATTGAGTATCTACCTTGGAACCAGGTGCTTTTCGCTGGAACAAAGACTGGCGGTCTAAATGACGGTGCAACCGCAGTGACTCATCAAAAAGAACCCAATCACCAACACACACGATCATCATTAGAAGATCGGATCAAATTAGCTTGCCCAAGCTCACTCATCACCACTGTATTATTTCGGTGTTGCTCAATCACACGACCGATATTAAAATTATTCCGCTCTTCCAGAGTGAGCTGCTGCTGAAAAAAAGAACACCATCCCAATTGAAGTAATGTAGGTATTGAATTAATCATCGTATTATTCAAAACGACAACTTATGAAATTTCTGTTTATGCCTCTAAACTCATACGCATCTGGCGCATCACGCTCTCATAGTCTTCTGCATTGAAAATAGCAGAGCCCGCCACAAAGGTATCCACCCCCGCTTCAGCAATCGCCTTAATATTGTCTACTTTCACCCCACCATCAATCTCTAACCGAACCTCAGGCTTATGGTTTTGAATAAGGCTAGCAACAACTCGAGCCTTTTCTAGCACCGCTGGAATCAATTTTTGCCCACCAAAACCTGGATTCACCGACATCAACATAATCCGATCAATCTTATCCCAAACATAATTCAAGTAAGCAAGTGGTGTCGCCGGGTTAAAAACAAGACCCGCTTCGCAACCAAATGATTTAATTAATTGAAGACTCCTATCCACATGCTTTGAAGCTTCTGGATGAAAGTAAATAAGCGTTGCCCCTGCTTTAGCAAACCCCTCAATCAAATGATCCACAGGCTCCACCATCAAATGCACATCCATGGGTGCCTGAATCCCATCTTTTCGCAGTGCATCAACAATGAGCGGGCCAAAAGTGAGGTTTGGCACGTAATGATTGTCCATCACATCCACATGTATTCGATCAGCGCCAGCTTTAAGCACCGCCCGAACATCATCGCCTAAATGCGCAAAATTTGCAGAAAGAATAGAAGGACAGAGCCAATACGGCTTATTATGGCAATGCGACTTTGTTTGATCTTGTGATTTCATCTAAGGCACTCTTATTTACGAAATAGCGTTGTTAACAATCATAGCATTTCTTCTTATCAACGTCCTTGACGCTACTGTAAAAATAGCATTGCCATCTAAAACGCCAACCACTATAGTTTAAATCACAATCCTTATCAAAATCACTCCAGCCATGCTGAAAAAAATAAAACTCTTACTGACGGCCAGTTCTGGCAGTTTATTCGAAACTTATGATTTTTATTTATTCGCTCTTTTTTCCACTGCCATTAGCCAAGCTTTTTTAGGTGGTGGCACTACTACCGATATGATGTGGGTTTTTATCGTTTTTGCCAGTGGCTATTTTGCCCGCATTGCAGAAGCCCTATTTTTTGGTTATATCGGCGACAAATATGGTCGATCCTACTCTTTTAGATTCACTATTTTAGTCATTGCCTTGGCCTCTATAGGCATAGGTCTCACACCGATCTATAACACCATTGGCATTTTCGCCATTATTTTATTATTCACCTTTAGAATGGCGCAAGGTTTTTCCTACGGTGGCGAACTGTCTGGTGCCATCGTCATGGTGTATGAAAATTCCAAAAAACATCGTGGTTTATATTGCAGCATTGTGATGATTTGTGCATCACTTGGCGTGGTGGCCGCCAATCTCACACATACAAGTTTAGAGTATTGGTTAAATCCAGAACAAATGTTATTTTTTGGATGGCGTATTGCCTTTATTGCTGGTGGATTAATTATTTTTCACAGCTACTTTTCCAGAGCGAAAATATATGAATCTGAAACTTTCCGTGAAATGCAACGTGCTAAAAAAAACCAAAAAGGGTCTATCCGAATCATTGCTAAAAAATACAAACTGCTTCTAGCTTGTACGTTTTTCACTCAGGTTGGGATAATGACCTATTGGGGTGTCTGCGTTGCCTACCTTCCCGCCTACTGTGCCGAATATTGTACTTTGACAACGATACAGTTTGCACAAGTAATTTTAGTGATGGCTACTAGCCTTGCCATTGGCAACATATTTGGTGGACTAGGTGCTGACTGGCTAGGTATAAAAAAAGCCTACCTGCTCTATAGTATTATTATGCTTATCATAATAATACCTGTGTTCCGTTATGTATTGAATGTTGCCACACCGATGGAAAATGTGCTTCTGGTCATGGGTACATTCTCACTCGTAACAGGGCTGATGAATGGAACTGCCAATACGCTCACAGCAAGTATTTTCCCAACAGAAATTCGCTACACTGGCTCCTCTATCTGCTTAAGTTTATCTGTGGCCATTTTTGCCGGTCTTGCTCCTTTGTATGTTAGTAGCTTAATTCATTATTTTAATGACGCCTCAATGCTTGCCAAAGTACTGACTACCGCTTATGCCATCCAGGTTATTGCTGTATTAATCATTATTATTTTTTGGAAGAAACTCAAAGCATCTACTGGGAATTGATAAATCAGCATGAGACAACGTGACCTCGTCCTCGCCACCAGCTCAGGCAGCCTATTTGAAACTTTTGACTTTTACTTATTTTCCTTATTTTCCGTTGCGATTAGCCAATCATTTTTTGGTGAAGTCAGTGATGATAATATGCTTTGGGTCTTTATCATTTTTGCCAGTGGTTATTTTGCCCGCATTATCGGCGCCCTGTTCTTTGGATATCTTGGCGACAAACATGGCAGAAGCCTTTCATTTCGATACACCATTTTAATCATCAGTTTCACGTCCATTGCTATTGGGCTTATCCCGACTTATTCTGTCATTGGTATCTTTGCGATCATTTTGCTTTTTATTTTACGCATTGCGCAAGGGATCGCCTATGGCGGAGGCCTTTCTGGCGCCATCGTTTTGATCTATGAGCACACCCATAAACACCGTGGACTATATTGTAGTATCGTCTTAGTATTTGCCTCCCTTGGTGTCGTGGTTGCAAACCTTATCCATACCAGCGTTGTGACTTGGATGAACCCTGAGAAAGTTCTAGATTTTGGATGGCGGGTTGCCTTTGTCGGTAGTGGTCTTATTGTCTTTCACTGTTATTATTTCGCTCGAAATACCTTAAAAGAACCGCTCATTTTCAGAGAAATGCAACAGTCTCAAAAAACCGATGGAAATGCCATTCATAAAATTGCCAAGCACTATAAAAGTTTGTTGATTTGTGTTTTCTTTACCCAAGCGGGTATTGCCTCCTACTGGGGAATTTTGGTTGCCTATCTTCCCACTTATTGTGCTGAATATTGCTCACTTTCAAAGATCTGGTTTTCGCAGCTTTTCTTAGTCATATCTATTGGTATTGCCATCGGTAATATTGCTGGAGGGATAATTGCCGATAAACTTGGCATTCGAAAAGCATATTTATTCTATAGCATTCTGATGGCAACCATCATTTTGCCTACCTTTTATTATGCCTTGAAAAATTCAACGCCTATCATACATCTATTAATTGCCATGGGAATACTGGCATTCTTAACAGGCTTTATGAATAGCACAGCACAATACCTTGCATCCAGCTTATTCCCTGCAGAAATTCGTTTTTCAGGTGTCGCTATTTGTCAAAGTCTTGGTATGGCTTTTTTTGCTGGCCTTGCACCCCTTTATGTCAGCATTTTAACGGATTACTTTAATACCCCATGATCCCAGCACAAATATTGGCTCTCACTTATGTTATTCAAGTCTTTGCCATCATCATAATTATTATTTTTGGGAAACAGTTGAAGGTTTCTACTGAATCTTGAATCACCTTATAGCCTGAAATAACCAAAAATTCCTTGTGTTTTTTTGATACTTGGTTACTATACAACCCTCACACTGGGGAGTAGCTGCTTAAGTCCATATTTAATAAATCAAGGCTTAAGGCATATATCAACATAATTGGTCGTACACCATGGTATATGCAGCTGACATTGTCAGCCTAGCGAGACTAGTAGCGCAACACTCTATCACCGACTGGGCAATAGAGATGCTGTGCTATTAGCTGAAAACTTGCCCGGTCTTATGAGAATCACATGAGAACATATCTACGTTATTTTTTAGGCTCAAGCCTTGTAACCATTGCCTGCCTAATCATCGCAGTCATGTACAATCCCAGTAACTTTATCTATGCCCTTTATATCGTCATTCTTTTGGGGATTTTAGAGGTGTCCCTCAGTTTTGACAATGCCGTGGTGAATGCCAAGGTTCTAAAGAAAATGTCCCCTTTCTGGCGACAACTTTTTTTATGGTTAGGTATTTTTATTGCCGTCTTTGTAGTGCGTCTTGTTGTGCCCATTGCCATGGTTGCCTTTGCAGGGGATCATGGTTTTATGGAGACATTCTCACTTGCCGCTCAACAACCTAGCATCTTTCAGGCACACCTAGAAGCGAGCTATCCAATCATTAGCGCTTTTGGTGGTGGTTTTCTATTAATGATATTTTTAAACTTTCTCTTCAGTAAAGAGGAACGGTTGCAATGGATTAAAAAAATAGAGAATAGTCATTTTGTCAAAAGGAATAATAACCCTCACTTACCCCTGATGATTGCTTTAATTCTAAGCCTTATATTCATTGTGACCTATAGCTATACTATCGAGTTTTCATCTGCCATGCTCATCTCACTTTTGCTGGGTGTTGGATTAAGCCACGGTTTAGGATCACTAAACCAAAAAGTCAGTGGCATGGGCAGTCTCGCAAAAGCAGGCATTATCGGATTTATTTACCTTGAAGTATTGGATGCCTCTTTTAGCTTTGATGGAATTTTTGGCGCACTGGTGATCTCAAGTGATATTATCATCATTTTGCTTGGGTTAATGATTGGCGCCATGTTCGTACGATCACTCACCATTTATATGGTGGATAAGAACACCCTAGAAACACTGCCATATCTTGAACATGGTGCGCACTACTCCATTGCTTATCTGGCCATTTCAATGTGGGTTAAAAACTTCATCCACATCCCAGAATATATCACGGGTACTGTCAGTATCGCTTTCATTATTGCCGCATTAATATGCTCTATTAGATTAAACCAGAAAGAAAAATACGACTCAGAAGCGGCATGCCCTCAAAGTGTTTGATGTAAGCGGATAAAAAATCCACGATATAACTTCGGCATTTTGAATGGGTTCATGTATAATCTCGCTTACCTATTGAATCCAGATTAAATCTAACAATGAGAAACATTCTAGTTACAAGCGCACTCCCTTATGCAAATGGTCATCTTCATCTAGGGCATATGTTAGGTTACATCCAGTCTGATATCTGGGTACGCTTCCAAAAAATGCGCGGGCATGAATGCTACTATGTTTGTGGCAGTGACACACATGGCACCCCGATTATGCTTAAGGCACAACGAGAAGGCATCAAACCTGAGCGTTTAGTTGAAGAAATGGCAAAATCTCATATTGCAGATTTCATGGACTTTGAAGTGGAATTCGATAACTACCATTCCACTCACCATCCAATTAATCAAGAATTTGTTGAAGATATTTATCTAAGACTTAAAGAGAATAACTTGATTGCAGAAAAAGAAATCGAGCAGGCTTTTGACCCTAAAGCTGAAATGTTTTTACCTGATCGTTTTGTCACAGGCACTTGCCCGAAGTGTGGTGCTGAAGACCAATATGGTGATAGCTGTGAAGTTTGCAGTGCCACTTATGCGCCCACTGATCTCATTAATCCTGTATCTGTAATCAGTGGCGAAGCCCCTATCCGCAAGAAAAGCCTTCACTATTTTTTCAAACTAAGTGAGTTAGAAACGGATCTCAAGCAATGGATACAAAGTAACAACCGCCTCCAACCTGAAGTGGTGAATAAACTAAAAGAATGGTTTGACTCAGGCCTACACGATTGGGATATCTCCCGAGACGCGCCTTATTTCGGCTATAAAGTTCCAGGCACCGAAGATAAATATTTTTATGTGTGGTTAGATGCACCGATAGGATACCTTGCTAGTTTTAAAGACTTATGCAATGGTTTGGGTCTTGATTTTGACAGTTTTTGGTCACCGCATAGTGACTATGAACTTTACCATTTTATTGGTAAGGATATTATTTATTTCCACGCATTATTTTGGCCTGCGGTGCTTAAGTCGGCAAATTACCGTACCCCCACCAGCGTTTTCGCCAATGGTTTTCTGACCATTAATGGCAAAAAAATGTCCAAATCACGTGGCACATTTATTTCAGCAAGAACCTATTTAAACCACCTGAATCCTGAATATCTACGTTATTATTTCGCATCAAAACTGACCTCTCATATTGATGATATTGACGTGAACCTTGAAGATCTATGTTTGAAAGTAAATTCAGACTTGGTCGGAAAAGTGGTGAATATCGCTAGCCGGTGCGCCGGTTTCATTCATAAAAAATTCGAAGGTCAACTTTCAAGTCGTTGTATGGATGACACACTCCTAAATGAATTCATCTCAGCAGAAGAAGAGATTGCTGATCTATATGAAAAACGTGAGTTTGCGCACGCAATGCGACATATTATGCAACTGGCTGACAAGGCGAATCAATTTATTGATCACCATAAACCTTGGCAACTTGCCAAACAAGCGGGTACAGAAGAACAAGTACAGGAAATCTGTAGCTTAGGCATTAACTTATTTAAAATACTTGTCACCTATCTAAAACCGGTCTTGCCTGTGTTGGCAGATAAATCAGAAGTCTTTTTAAATATGCATCAACTAAACTGGAAGAGCGTGCATGAAACTTTATTGTCGCACACCATTAACAAATTTAAACCTCTAATGGTGCGCATTGAACCTGAAAAAGTTGAGGCCATTCTCGAAGACACAAAAAAAGAACATGCCAAAGAAGCAAAAAGAGCAACGACTAAAAAAGGCACACCAAGCAAATCAAAAAAAGACAATGCGAAAGCAGATACAAAACAAACATCCTGCACTGATATTGCCCCTGAAATATCTTTTGATGACTTTATGAAAGTCGACTTACGTGTGGTCAAAATCGTTGATGCCAGCCATGTCGAAAATGCTGATAAGCTTTTGTGTTTAAAGCTAGATCTAGGCAATGGCGTCACAAAGCAAGTTTTTGCTGGCATTAAATCCCAATATGACCCTCAAGCACTTATCGGACGTTCAACGGTCATGGTTGCAAACCTTGCCCCTAGAAAAATGCGCTTTGGCATCTCCGAAGGAATGGTACTTGCGGCAGGCGATGGTGATGGTCCTTATATACTATCTCCTGACGAAGGTGCCGTCGCTGGAATGCGGGTGAAATAACAATATTTTATTTTTGCTACATAAATCCTTGAATTCAGTAAGGCACACCCCATATAATTATGGTTAAATAATAACTAATAAGGACTTATTATGCGCCCTAACAGCCAACTACCACTTCCTGCATTGATTCTATCTGTCGTTCTGATTATATTGCTTTTGCCTTTTATTTTATTCATCTCTGCAATTGCTATCGTTTATGCGCTCATCACAAAACGACGCATCAAAAAAATGTTTGCTGAAGCGGTTAATCGCCAAAACAAACCTCAAACAGATGATAAAGAAGGCAGAGTCATTGATCATGATGAAATAAATCGTCCGTAATTTTTTTTAAAAAAACATTGATTTTCAATTAGATATTGACTACATGTTATAATATGTATTGTAAAAAAAAATTGCTTGTATGAACAAATCCATCTCTAGATCTGACATTATTGAAACCTTGGCAAATAAATTCCGCTTGGAACAAAAGACAACGGAGCTTGCCATTAAAACAATTCTAACGAAGATGACAGATGCTTTGGCTGCTGGAGATCGTATCGAAATCCGACGTTTTGGAAGTTTCGAGATACGTGAACGTGCTGAACGTATCGCTAGAAATCCAAAAACAGGCGTAAAGGTCTCAATCCCAAAACAACACAGTATTCACTTTAAACCTGGGCAACCGCTACGGGAAAAAATAAACTTTTATGTGCAGCATAACCCCCTTTCTTCCGAATAGCTTCCCATTTCCATTATGAGAGCACCCCTAAACCTGCTAAAATAATCTCATGAGCATCATTTTATTCCCAACAAATCAATATGCCTTACATTAAAGATACCATTGTTGCCGTGGCAACCGCTCCTGGAAGAGGAGGGGTGGGAATTGTACGACTTTCGGGTTCAGACGCCCTCAGTATTGCAAAAAAGATTGTCCATACTGACTTAAAACCTCGTTTTGCCCACTACCTGAATTTTTTAAACCATCTGGGAAACCCTATAGATCAAGGGATTGCCATTCACTTTAAAGCACCCTTTTCATTTACGGGAGAAGATGTTGTCGAACTCCAAGGGCACGGCGGCCCTGTTATTTTGGATATGATCCTAAAAGAAATGCTCAAACATGGCGCTCGTATTGCGCGTGCGGGTGAGTTTAGTGAACGCGCTTTTTTAAATGACAAGATCGATCTCGCTCAAGCAGAAGCCATTGCGGACATTATTGATGCCTCTTCCGAACAAGCCGCACGTTCAGCCATGCGCTCTTTACAGGGTGTTTTCTCAGAAAAAATTCATTACCTTGTTGAAAAATTGATCCAACTACGCATTCACGTAGAAGCTGCCATTGATTTCCCTGAAGAAGAAATTGATTTTCTGGCAGATAGCGCCATTCATGATCAATACCAGCATGTTTATGATGCATTACAAAAGGTCATGTTTTCTTGCCAACAAGGCGCCATACTGCGAGAAGGCATTACGGTTGTGATTGCTGGAAAGCCCAATGCTGGAAAATCAAGCCTCCTCAATGCCCTTGCAGGCAAAGATTCTGCCATTGTCACCGATATTGCTGGCACAACAAGAGATGTCTTAAAGGAATATATTCAAATTGAAGGCGTACCTTTACATATTATTGATACCGCAGGATTACGGATCAGTGAGGATGTAATCGAAAATGAAGGCGTTAAACGCGCATTTGATGCCATTACACATTCTGATCATATTCTTCTGGTTGCAGATATTACTGATCCAGCAACGGCAAACATGCATGCCTTAGAACCCGATTATTTTCAACGTTTACCTAAAAACATTCCCATTACCTATATTCACAATAAAATAGATCTTAGTAATGCCCCTCAAAACACCGATAAAGATATTTATATTTCAGCAAAGCACGGTATTGGAATCGATCATCTAAAAAAACATTTATTGGAGTCTGTCGGCTTTCACAGTACAACTGAGGGGTTATTTACGGCTCGATCTCGACATTTAGATGCTTTGAATATCGCAATCGAGCACTTAGACTTTGCGAAGATCCATCTAGAACATAAAACAGGTGAGCTATTAGCCGAAGAACTAAAACTTGCACAAAACGCCTTATCAGAAATCACAGGTGAATTTAGAGCAGATGATTTGTTGGGTAGAATTTTTTCGAGCTTTTGTATCGGGAAATAAAAAAGCACCTTTCGGTGCTTCTGATATTTGATATTACTTATTAAGATTTAATCTTAATCGCTTGTTTCTTCATTTTAGTTTTCTTTGCATGTACATAACCAACATGTATGGCTACTGCCACAACCCCAATTGCTAATAACCCCATTTGTCTCCTCCAGTGTGATTTTATTAAAATAACTTTCAAGCTTCGTTCCAAAAGCCTGTTACCTTATACTAAGAGTTATAGTACAAGTTCCTTGTTACTTCAAATGCGATGTAATGTATTATACATATTTTCACCAAACAGTCAAATTGATGTTCCAGCAACTCTAGCTAGAACATTGTTTTCAGGTTGTATCTCAGACAGATATACGCTCTAATAAAACTTACAGCATACTATTGATATCGACACAATGAAATTTGATGACAAAATTAAAGCACTAATCTTTGACTGTGATGGCACACTGGTTGACTCATGGCACCCACATATGGGCGCATGGTTGTCCGCCTTCAAAAAATATAATTGTGATCTCTCACATGAATATTTAAATTCATTCCTGCTCGAAAGAAACGGTATCGTTGCTGAGAAAATTATTGAGGAACTTAATCAGCGTCATCAGACCAATTTGAATATTCAATCTTTTCTTATGGATAAAGAGGCAATTGCTTATAAAGCCCTCAGCCATATCCAGTCCATCCCAAGTATTGCTCAAATTCTCAAAGAAAATTCATCAAAATATGCCTGCATTGTTTTTTCAGGTGGCAATAGAAAAAATGTCACCAAAAGCCTTGAAGTTACGGATCTCAAGCAATATGTCCATCAGATTATCACTTCAGATGATCATTATCCTTTAAAAAATGACCCTCGAGCTTACCAAAAAATCGCCGCCTTATTGGGGTTACAGCCTGAACAGTGCCACTTTTTTGAAGATGGTGAAATGGCGATTGAAGCTGCTAAACACGCAGGCATGCAAGTCACCGCCATCAACAAAGAAACACTCGCTAAGCTTGATGCTGCATTTTCTTAATTATGACGAATAAATACCCTTTACTATGCATTGATATCGGCAACACTTCTGTTGGATTTTATTACCAATCAACACCTAGCTCAACGCCTGTGTGTTTTAAAAATGCAACCCGTGGCTGCACTCGCGTGTTGCTCGGTCGTTCATAGAAGATTTTGGCTCCTGCCAAAATCGAATCACTACCCTCGCAGATGGTTTTGCCTCAAACGCCCACCTCCGTACCGATCTTCCAAAAAACAAGCCTACAGTCTCGTTTTTGAAAGCCAGTACTGCGTATATGGCTCTACGGGCTGGGAAATACCTTCCAGCTTCCAAAGGTCGAAGCGCTACGCA
>CAUZSH010000055.1:0-13955 GCA_963582935.1 Gammaproteobacteria bacterium | reverse complement strand
CGGATCTCGCAGAGGCTTGATCTTGAGCCTGCTGGTTGACCACTCCTTATTCTTCCATGAGGACCAATCAGCCTTGATTGATGCTAAGCTTCAGGCAGGAACTGTTGGAAGCCTTACGAACCGAATAAAAGTAGAAGCATTTCTAGATTCAGTAAAAGAGCTCATATACTCAGACAACCCTAAAGAAGCGTATGAAAAAATGTCCAATGATTTGATGGGCATTTATGAGCTTAGAAGTTCAAAAAAACATATGACAAATTTAGACATGTCTCAGTATGAAGGGAAGCCCCATTTGGCGGCTAAATTTAAAAATGTAGCCTAAAATGTCAGGACTCGAGTTTTAACATAGTGTCTTTTTGTAAAGCAGCAGCACTACCTGTGAAAAGTAGCCCTATAAAGGCGCACATTGTAATGAATAGTTTTTTCATTGCTCTCTCCTTGAGTTATTTTTTATATGAATCTCTGAAAATTCAGATTTCCTTTACATATGTTCAGGTTAGATTGTAACCGCATGTTCTCAAATTTACCGTTCGATAAGTCACTTGAGGTTTTCATAAATCTAGGAGCATACTATATGCCTGAAAATTACAATGTCAATCAAGACAACACGTCAATATTCCAAAATATCAACAGCATAGCCAACACTGCCGAGCGTATTTCCGATGCATCTAGCAATCGAGAAACCCTAGAGGCTATATTTTAGTTGTCCATAGAAATGATAATGATGCGATCAAAAACATTGTTTACGTTGATGACTAGTTTGCATATCACTGCAGTTGTATTATTGAGCTTTGCCGCAATGAACCCGTGGGTTTTACTTATAAGCGTAATTCTATGTGTTGGTAGCTGTGGGTATTATTTGTGGCGTTATTTTTTTTAAAAGCAAAGATAAGCATTCAATCAATGAGAATTCTAGATGGCAAAATTATCGAAGTTTCTTTTACAAAAAAGCGCATTAGAACCATGACATTATTGCCGAGTACTTTTGTAGAAGAATGGTTGATGGTGTTGCACTTTAAAGATGAGTTTACCAAAGAGAAGGTTCGCTGAGTTTTATTGAAAGACAGCTTTAAGATAGAGTGTGAGCGCCGAGCGTTGGCGCGCTGGTGTAGTCAGTATATGCTTTAGCGTTTTTCAGTTTTTGACGTTTTAAGATTGCTCCAAGATTTATGCCACATATCCATATTTTTTTGTGCCATATTTTGTAGGTACTCTACAGGATTCGCTGAGTTTGATTCTTCTGCCAATGGGTTTGAGGAGTCAATAAAGCTAGACACTTTATTTTGAATGCGTTTTTGTTGGTCCATCAACATACTGATTGATTTATCAAAATAGCCTGAAAGAATATCTTGCATACTATTGCCATATGAACGAATGACTTGTTGTAAAAAATCATTGGTAAACATCGGTTTTTCACCAGAATCTTCTTGTTCATTAATGATTTGCATTAAAACGCTGCGGGTAATGTCCACTTTGGTTTTACTGTCAATCACTTGAAATAATTCACAGCTTACAACAAGCTTCCGAACATCATCGAGAGTAATGTAGCTACTCACCTCAGTATCATAGAGGCGACGGTTCGGGTATTTTTTAATAATACGCACTTTGGTTTCTTCAATGGCTTCGGCAGCGTTGTTTTCTTGTGTCATATATTCCATCCTGTGATGCGGTGCATGATCAATTATGTTGCATTGTAACATAGATTAAGTCTAAATAGAAATCAAGAGAGGTGCGCGAATTTATGCGGGATTGTGAATGTCTATAAATGTATGATTTATATCGAATTTATCTGACAGGTGATTTCCAAGTGCTTGGATGCCATATCTTTCTGTTGCATGATGACCCGCAGAAATATAGTTAATGTTGCCCTCTAAGGCAGAATGTGTGGTACGTTCGGATATTTCACCGCTGATATAAAGGTCAGCGCCTGCCAGTGCAGCATTTTCAAGGAAGTCCTGTGCGCCACCCGTGCAAATAGCCACTTTCTTGATGGGGTTATTATTGGCTTGAATGACTAAAGGATCACGGTTTAAAGTTGCAACAATTTCTTTGCTAAAGGATTCTAATGATAAAGGATGATTAAGTTTACCAATAATTCCATAGCTTGGATCTGTACCAGTATCAAAGGCGCAAAGGTTCTGGATATTGAGGCGTTGTGCAAGTTGGACGTTATTGCCATAGAGCGGGTGAATATCTAAGGGAAGATGATAGGCAAAGAGATTGATATTATGCTTGATTAAGCTAGAAATGCGTTTTTTCTTGATGCCGGTAATGGGATAGGCTTCTCCTTTCCAGAAATAACCATGATGCACCAATATAGCGTCTGCATGGCTTTCGATTGCAGCATCTAGTAGTTTTTGACAAGCGGTGACGCCCGTTACAATGGTTTTTATTTCTTTTTTTCCTTCCACTTGCAGACCATTGGGGCAATAGTCTTTGATGGTTTTTGTTTCTAATAGTGTATTTAGATATTTTTCTAGAGAATCGCGAGTCATCATAGTTTTGCTCATTATTGTTGCGTTGATTTATACCATTCAGATGGGTTAATTTAGCAGGGATTTATCCTGATATCCAGTGGTTCCCGCTAATGTCGCGACGGGGTGTATTACCCTCCATAGCTCTAATCTATTGTATAATGTGTGCCCTCAAGGTTGAGCATAGAGCGAATGTTCTATAAGCTATACGGCAGAACAATGAGCGTTAACATAAAGAGGTGTAGGATGAGTAAATTAAGCCAACTTCGTGAAATGACCAAAGTGGTTGCTGATACAGGTGATATTGAACAAATTAAAAAGTATCAACCAGAAGATGCGACAACCAATCCTAGCTTACTTTTGAAAGCAGCAGCTATGCCTGAGTATCGCTATATTTTTGATAAAGCCATTCAGGACACGGCAGATCAGTCTGGGAATGAGCGGGTTTCAGCGGTGATGGCAGAGCTTGCGGTTGGATTTGGTGTAGAGATTTTGAAAACGATTCCTGGGCGTATTTCAACAGAGGTCGACGCAAGACTTTCTTTTGATGCGGAAGCTTCTATCGCCTGTGCCAAAGATTTGATTAAACGTTATCGAAACCATGGTGTTGATCAGTCTCGAGTATTGATTAAAATCGCTTCTACTTGGGAAGGGATACAGGCTGCAAAGGTACTTGAAAAAGAAGGCATTACTTGTAATCTTACATTGATGTTCAATATTGCTCAGGCAGTGGCTTGCGCCGAAGGGGGCATTACATTGGTTTCTCCTTTTGTGGGACGCATTACGGATTGGTATAAGAAAGCAAATGGACAAGCTGAGTTCCCGCCCGTTTCTAAAGATGAAGGGGTGTTGTCGGTTAAAGATATTTATGCCTATTACAAAAAATTTGGCTTTACCACAACGGTTATGGGTGCAAGCTTTCGCCATGTGGGTCAGATAGAAGCCTTGGCGGGTTGTGATGCTTTAACCATTGCACCGCAATTATTAGAAGTGCTTGGGCAGGATAATGGTGTTTTACCTAAACAGTTGGATGCTAATAATATTGATCACAGTATCCAAAAAATAGACGTTTCAGAAGCGAATTTTAGATGGTTGATGAATGAAGATGCCATGGCAACGGAGAAGTTGGCAGAGGGTATCCGAAATTTTGCGATTGATACCCGTAAGTTAGAAGCACTGATTGAGCAGAAGATATAAAATAGGCTGGAAAGGAAATAAAACCAAGGTTTTGAGGTGGTTTATGCGTAAAAGTATTCAAGTAGATGTAGGTGGTGTAAAAGTGGGTGGTGGCGCGCCTGTGGTGGTGCAGTCCATGACAGATACACCAACGACAGATATTACCTCGACCGTGAATCAAATTTTAGCATTGGTAAAAGCAGGTAGTGAGATCGTTAGAATTACGGTGGATACGCCAGAAGCGGCAGCGGCTGTTCCGCATATCAAAAAACGTTTGGATGCCTTGAATTGCGATGTGCCTTTGGCGGGTGACTTTCATTATAACGGACATCGTTTATTAAAAGACTTTCCAGAATGCGCGGAGGCATTGGCGAAGTATCGTATCAATCCTGGAAATGTTGGTTTTGGAAAGAAAAAAGACACACAGTTTCAAGAGATCATTGAAGTCGCTATCGAGCATAATAAACCCGTACGTATTGGCGTGAACTGGGGGAGTTTAGATCAATCTTTATTGAAGTATTTAATGGATGAAAATGCTACAAATGGAAATGTATTGTCAAACGAAGAGGTAATGCGAGAAACTTTAGTGCGCTCAGCTTTAGATAGTGCTAAATATGCCGAAGAGCTTGGGTTGGGCGCAGATAAGATTATTATTTCCTGCAAAGTAAGTGGTGTGCATCAACTGATTGATGTGTATCAATATTTAGCCTTAAAATGTGAGTATGCCTTGCATTTAGGTCTTACCGAAGCAGGCATGGGATTAAAATCTGTAGTGGCAACTAGCATCAGTCTTGGTGTATTACTGATGCAAAATATCGGCGATACAATTCGAGCCTCGCTTACGCCCGAACCTAATGGCGAGAGAATCCGTGAAGTAAAAGTATGTCGAGAAATTTTACAATCACTGCAGTTGCGCAGTTTTGTGCCTTCAGTGTCCTCTTGCCCAGGTTGTGGCAGAACGACCAGTGGCTATTTTAGACAGCTTGCGCAGGATATTGAGATTTTTTTAGCAGATCAAATGCCGGTTTGGAAAACAAAATACCCCGGTGTGGAAACTATGAAAGTAGCGGTGATGGGATGTATTGTAAATGGTCCTGGTGAAAGCAAGCATGCGAATATTGGGATTAGTTTGCCAGGTAGCGGCGAAGCATCCGTGGCGCCCGTATTTGTGGATGGTAAAAAAGCACATACATTGCGTGGCGACAATATCTCGGGTGATTTTCATGCCATTGTGTTGGATTATATTGCTGAAAAATATGGTGCATAGAGTTAAATTTTATTTTATTTGAAAGGAGTATGAGTATGAATATTGTGGAACGTTTGCAGTTATTGCGTCAGGAAATGGAAAAACATAATTTGGATTATTATTTGGTGCCTTCTATCGATGCGCATAATAGTGAATACGTCCCATCATGTTGGGAGCGTCGCACTTGGATTAGTGGGTTTGATGGTTCTGCGGGTGAAGCTTTGATTACGAAAGATCATGCTTATCTTTGGACAGATGGGCGATATTTTTTGCAGGCAGACCAACAGCTTGATGCGAAACACTATACTTTAATGAAACAATCTGGGTTTGCGCCAGAAGTGAATGAATGGTTAAAAATGCAAGCGAAATCGAGTGAGGGTAAAAAACGCCTAGGGGTTGATCCACAAGTGCTTTCGACTGGGCGAGCAGCAGGTTTTGAGGCGCTAATGTCTTCTCTTTCTGGAAATTTTGTCAGTATTGAGCATAATTTAGTAGATGCCTGTAAAGTAGCTTTGGGTGAAGAGATGTGTATTCCTTCTAGTGAAGCTTATGCCTTAGCCGAACAGTTCACCGGTGAGTCATTAACGGAGCGCTTGAACTGGATCCAATCTCAGATGGTCGCAAAATCAGCAGACTATATTGCCCTAAATGTATTAGATGAAATTGCATGGTTGTTTAATATTCGTGGTTCAGATATTCACTTTAATCCATTGGTGATTAGTTACGCCATTATTGGGAAAAATCAGACATGGTTGTTTGTAGATGGGCATAAAATCCCTGATGTATTGCATACTCAGCTGAAAGCCACTGGGGTAAATATATTAGATTATGCAGAGTTTGGTACACATTTATCTTCTTTAGAGGGTTCAATCTGGCTAGACCCGAAGACGGCAAATTTTTGGATGGAAAATAAAGCGAAGCAAGCAGGAAAGATTATTTTTGAGCCTTCTCCTATCGTGGCAGCAAAGGCCTCTAAAAATAGTACCGAAGCGGAAGGTGCGCGTATTGCGCATCTCAAGGATGCGGTGGCAGTGAGTCGTTTTTTATGTTGGTTGGACAACCATTGGCAAGAGGGTGTGGATGAGCTGTCTTGTGTGGATAAATTGCAAAGTTTTCGTCAACAGCAGTCAAATTTAAGAGGCAGTAGTTTCGATACAATTAGTGGTTTTGCCAGTAACGGTGCGATTATTCATTATCGTGTAACGCCAGAGACCAACAAAAAAATAGATGACTCCAGTTTATATTTGGTGGATTCAGGAGGGCAATATTTAGAAGGCACAACGGATATTACGCGAACGGTGCATTTAGGCAATCCAACGGTTGCTCAAAAAAGACATTATACCTTAGTTCTAAAAGGGCACCTCGCTTTGGCGCGACAACAATTTCCACAAGGAACTTGTGGCGAGCATCTGGATGTACTTGCGCGTGCAGCATTGTGGAATGCAGGATTGAACTATCGCCATGGCACCGGACACGGTGTGGGAAGTTTTTTGTGTGTACACGAAGGACCGCAAAAAATATCTCAAGCACCTACGGGTGTGCCATTATTGCCAGGCATGATTGTCAGTAATGAGCCTGGTTTTTATTTAGAAGGTGCTTATGGTATTCGTATTGAGAACCTTTGTTTAATCAATGCATCTCAGTCGGATGAAGCAGAAGTATCTGGTTTTGGACCTTTTTACGTCTTTGAGGATTTAACATTAGTCCCTTATGCGAAAAATTTGATGGATATGGATTTATTAACTGATGAAGAAATAGATCAAATCAAGGCATATTATGAGCAAATAAGAGTGAAAGTAAGACCAAACTTAGGGGAAAAAGAGAAAGCTTGGCTGGATAATCAAATGGAAATAAAACAGTCAATCTCTCGAATAAAAGAAACTTATAATTCTTGAGGATATCATTTGTTATGGTATAGTTGCCCCCTCGAAACGAAAAAGAAGGTGTGCTGCGATGCTAATGGATCAAGATCAACAGTTTGTTCCCGTTGCTAATTCTGGAATTGGCAGCATGTTTGTAAGATTTGTAAAATGATTTCTAAAGCTATACTCCGTGAAGCTAAAAACTTCATATCTCATAAACGGATTGGCGCACACTGGACATAAACTAATTCGGTAGTTTAAATTGATTTATGTCTGAGCTAAAATCTCTTTTAAAAAGTGACCTGTATAGGATGCTTTAACGGTCGCGACCTTCTCTGGTGTGCCTTCAGCAATAATTTCTCCACCACCATCACCGCCTTCTGGGCCTAGATCTATAACCCAATCTGCGGTTTTAATCACATCTAGATTATGCTCAATAATGACGATTGTATTACCTTGATCTCGTAGGCGTGTAATGACCTCCAGAAGCTGTTTTATATCATGAAAATGCAAGCCAGTTGTGGGTTCATCTAAGATATAGAGTGTTTGTCCCGTTCCTTTTTTAGAAAGCTCTTTCGCTAATTTAATACGTTGTGCTTCTCCGCCAGAAAGTGTGGTAGCATTTTGCCCTAAATGAATATAGGAAAGCCCAACATCCATAAGCGTTTCAAGTTTACGTTTGATTTGAGGAATTGCTTCAAAAAACGTTACTGCCTCCTCAATGCTCATTTCAAGCACTTCATGGATATTTTTCCCTTTGTAAATAATGTCCAAGGTTTCTCGATTGTAACGTTTACCTTGGCAGACATCGCAAGATACATACACATCGGCGAGGAAATGCATCTCAACTTTGATTAGCCCATCTCCTTGACAGGCCTCACAGCGTCCACCCTTTACATTGAAGCTGAATCGCCCAGGTTGATAGCCGCGAGCACGTGCTTCAGAGGTTCCCGAAAATAGCTCTCGGATGGGGGTGAAAAGCCCCGTGTAGGTGGCAGGGTTTGAGCGAGGGGTTCTGCCAATGGGACTTTGATCAATATCAATCACTTTATCTAAATGCTCAAAACCTTGGTAACTGTGGTGAGGAGCTGGGACCAGCGTGTTATTTCTATTTAGAAGTTTTGCTGCAATGGGATAAAGTGTTTTGTTGATTAGTGTGGACTTCCCTGAGCCAGAAACACCGGTGACGCAGGTTAAAATACCGAATGGTATTTTTAAGTTTACCTTTTTAAGATTGTTTCCGGTGGCTTTTTTGATTTCTAGAAATTGACCCTCTTTCGCTTGATGACGGTTTTGAGGGATCTCAATTGATTTTCGTCCAGATAGGTAGTCAGCAGTAAGGGATTTCTTTTCTTTTAAAATGTCTTTTAATGTGCCCGTGGCAATAATTTCACCACCATGAACGCCGGCGCCAGGACCAATATCGACAATAAAGTCAGCCTGTTTAATGGCATCTTCATCATGTTCCACAACAATCACGGTATTCCCGATGTCTCGCAAGTAAATTAAGGTATCGAGTAATTTTTGATTGTCTCGTTGGTGCAAACCAATAGAGGGTTCATCTAGAATATACATTACGCCAACGAGCCCCGCACCTATTTGACTCGCTAATCGGATGCGTTGCGCTTCTCCGCCAGAGAGGGTGTCAGATTGGCGGCTCATAGAGAGGTAATTTAGCCCTACATTTACGAGGAAACCCAAGCGCGATTTTATTTCATTTAATAAACCTTGCGCAATGATTTGTCGTTGTCCGGATAAGTGAAGTGTTTCAAACCAAGCAAGTGCTTCAGAAATAGAGAGTAGCGTGATATCTGTGATATTTTTTTGATCAATAGTGACATTCCGAGCGCCTTCATTAAGTCGGGTGCTTTTACAGCTAGGGCAGGGTAGGTTGCTCATCTGTTTTGCTAATTCATCTCGAATAAGGGAGGATTCCGTTTCTTTGTGGCGTCTCTCTAGATGAGGGATTACCCCCTCAAAGGGTTTGTAGCGTTCCATGCTGGTACCCTTAGCGCTTTTATAAGTCAAGGTAATAGACTCATCACCTGAGCCATACAAAATAATATCACGGTTCTCGCGGCTTAATTCTTCAAAAGGCTGGTTAATATCAAATTGGTAATGTTTTGCCAAAGAAAGCAATTGGTGATAGTAATAGCCATTGCGTCTATCCCAGCTTTGAATCGCACCTTGAGCCAGGGAAACTTTAGGGTTAACAATCACTTTTAATTCATCGAAATAGGCCTTTTGACCTAACCCATCACATTCAGGGCAGGCGCCAGAAGGGTTGTTGAATGAAAACAATCGAGGAGAAAGTTCTTTTAAGCTAAAGTTGCATTTTGGGCAAGCGTGAGAAGATGAAAAGAGTATATCTTGTTGTTCTGGATCATCCATAAAGTGAATTTTGGCAAGCCCTGAAGATAAATCTAAAGCAGTTTCAAAGGATTCAGCTAAACGCTGTTTATGTTCTTGTTTCACTTTGAAGCGATCTACAACCACTTCGATCGTGTGTTTTTTATATCGTTCTAATGCATGCTCTTGATCTAGTTCTACGACTTCGCCATCAATGCGTGCACGGAGATAACCTTGGGCATATAATTTCTCCAGCAGCTGAACATGTTCCCCCTTCTTTTCAGAAACAATGGGGGCCAAAATAATAAGCTTTGTTCCTTCAGGAATCTCAAGGGTGTGGTCAACCATTTGGCTAACCGTTTGCGCTCGTAATATAATATGGTGTGTAGGGCAGTGAGGTTCACCCACTCGGGCAAAAAGCACACGTAAATAATCATAAATTTCCGTGACAGTGCCAACGGTTGAACGGGGGTTATGGGAAGTGGTTTTTTGTTCGATAGAAATGGCAGGTGATAAACCTTCGATATGCTCCACATCTGGCTTTTCCATTAATGATAGGAATTGGCGAGCGTAGGCTGAAAGTGATTCCACATAACGACGTTGCCCTTCGGCATAAAGTGTGTCAAAAGCAAGAGAAGACTTACCCGAGCCGCTTAACCCTGTAATAACAATGAGTTTGTCTCGTGGGAGAGTGATGTCGATATTTTTAAGGTTGTGCGTTTTAGCACCTTTTACAATGATTTCTTTCATGTGTAACTCAATGAAGCAATATAGATTTGCTTATTATACAGCCCAGTTAGGTGAAAGTTATAGCTGAAAATAAAAAACTTTTTTGAATCCACCCTGTTGAACAATCCAAAGGAGGGTGGTTTTTTGATTGTTTATTTTTAAGTTGTGCGAAAGGCTATTAATTTTTACTTGGTAATTGCCAACAGGCAATGGGCTTTCAAAGAGCTGGACATTGCTGGGTAGCAGTAACCAGCTTCTCTGGTCTGCTTTGGAAGTCAAGATATTATAGATGGATGCTCCAAGCAACCCCCAGTCACCACCTTGCTTTTGGGCAGTGTAAGCCATAACTGATTTCACCACTAGGCGTAGCACTTCTCGTGTGACAATGGCGGGGTATGCCTCGGTGAGCGACTTGATTGCCATTTGAGAGGTGTTTGCTAATAACTGCCCTTGTTGTTGGGTGATGACAGTGTCTTTGGATAGATCATTTTTTACCGTAATAAAAAAAGGGTGGAGCTTGAAATTATCGTTTGTATAGTAGGGAATGGAAACCATTTGAAATCCGAGTTTCCCTAGGAATAGTGGCAGTTGAAATGCTTTCCTGGGTTCTACAAACCCAGGTTCATAGAGAACAACTAAGCGACCTTCTCCAGAAGGAAGTGCATTTTTTCCATTAAAACCGCGTTCAATCTCTTTATAAGTCTGGGTGACATAAGTGTTATCAGGAAGTAAGCGGCTGGCATCTTTTATGGAGACCATGGCATCATTGTAACTGCCATACGCCATGTATAGAATGCTGGCCAGGTAGTAAGAAAAACCATTTTCATAGGAGTTTGAAACGTTTTTAGCTTGAGCGTACATGGATTGAATTTCTTTGGACTTATCAAGCCCTAGGTTATCTTCTTGGATACCTTGATTGCCGTAATCTTGATCGAGTTTTTGCTGCCCTTGGTTGGCAATATCTTGTTGTTGACGAATCCAGTATTGAGCATCAGACAGCTGCCGGATAGAGACTAAGGCATTGCTGAGATCATGTTCTGATAGGTAGTTCAGGGATTGGTAAGCATATAGAAATGTCATGGCATAATCAGGAATATCAAAAGGCATTTCTCGATCATTTGTTAAAATGGCACCCGTATTTTCAAACATTTTTGAAACTTGAATTTTGGCTTTCATTTTGTCTGCCTGAATAGCCTGAATGACTTTTGCATAGGCCTTTAAACTAAGTTGAGGTTGATTATTTAGCTGTTGTAGTCTGCCTTGTTCTAGGGCATATAAGTTTCCTTCTTTATCACTTGATGAGGCTTCTAGTTTTGTTTCAGCAGCTTTGGGTTGGTTATCCCGTAAATCGTATTTAACAGGGTTCATTTTTGTGGGGTATGAGCCCTCAAAAGTTGCGCAGCCAGAGAGAAAAATGGCACTCATAAAAAGGATGATAGAGAATTTAAGGTAATGAAGCATAAAACTACGTCGCAGAGAGAGGTTATTTAGGAAGATCGTTTCGCACTTTCATTGCGATTTTATGAGAGACATCTTTAAAAAGCATCTGTTGGATTTGGTGTATATCGCCATCGTTCGACAATATTTCCCGAACGGTTGCATCAGAAATACTTGCTGTGGTGCTTCCTGTTGAAATAATGCCCATGGTGGCAACTTCAACAAGTTTATAGTTAATGGAAACATTGATCTGCCATTTATCAAAAGAAGCGCCATAATATTCCTTCTTGATTTTTTTGAATGTTAGACGGCTGATGTCTCCAGTTAAGAAATAATCGGCTCCAAGCATTTGACTTAGACGTGTGCGTTGTTTTGCTTGGACATTGCCTGAGCGCAGTAGTCGCATCTCTTTTTCATAGTCTTGGTTGTCGCTTGCGGAGCGGTCAACGATGCGGATATTTTTTGAAGTTGATAGATCATTTAAAATGGTTTGTGTGATGAGGGCGCTAACTTGTGAAAGCTCAATATTTGCATTAATGGCACCTGGGTTTACCTGAAAAGGCATAATCGCAAGGGAGCTTAAAGTTTCATTTTTTTTAGTGTAAGCGCTTTTGTAGTTTGAGATTTCAGCTTCAATGGACACAGTCCAAAGGTTATTTTCTTGTATTTTGTTAATGATTGTATAGCTTTGTACGGCGCCCTGAGTAGTGGCTTGTATTTGGGAAGTGTCCCATTGACCATATTTCGGAGATTCAAAGAAAGTCCCCCCCATTTCACCGTTATAACTGGATCTGAGGGAGCCAAGCAGCGTTGGATTTGTGGATGCGATGACGTTAATTAAGGCATCTTGCACCGCAAGACTTTCTGTTTTTCCCGTTCCCGTAAAAGTTTCGGTGGTTGTGATGATCTTACTGTAACCCACCATACTAAAGAGAAGTGCGAAGACAAAAAATAATGGTTGTAACTTTTTCATAATGATGACCTAAGGATGGATAACAATAGCTTTAGCGTGGTGTAGGTGTGAGAATGGGGAATTACCAACCAAAGGTGCTTTTCTTTTGTATTTTGCGTATTTGTTTCTCGCCTTGCCAAATGATTACGCCTTTTTGAACGTCCATAAGTTTAAGGGTAATCAAGAAGAAGTTAGACTGTTGGCTGCTATTAGAAGCATTGATATTGGCAATGCTTCCGTACATCATATACTTGGCTCCCACTTGTTGCCCCATTTTTACGGCATCATTTTGGTCTACCATGCCAGAGTAGTTTTGATAATCTATCTGCTCTTTTACATTTTTTACTTGAGACATGTCTGTAAACTGGAAGTCACCACTGTTGATGAGGCGTGTGGAAACAGTATTTTCTAACATTTTGGTGTTGATGTGTTCATTCGTTTCATTTTTGATGCCACTGAAAAATAAAATTGGTAATTCTTTATTTTCGGTGATTCTATAAATGGCTTTTGAAGAAAGCATTTCATCAATCATTTTTTGTGTGGTGGTTTGTAAATCGGTGGAGTTAAAGTCAATAGAGGTGGTATCAACGCCAGTCGGATCAACATAGTTGACACTGGTTGATGCGCACCCTGTCAACAGAATAGCAGCAATGGAGATGGCAAGTAATTTTTTCATAGTGGCGCTTCCTTATTTAAGAAGTAGATAAAATTTAGTGGCTTAATATGTCGTAGTATGTTTGTTAGAACGGGATTAATCAAGTCGAAATACTGAGAGTATGTTACATTTCAATTAAAGTAATTTTAAGGCCGCCGTCAAGTTTATTTTCAAATTTAATAAATAACCCATGCATTTTTGCAACTTGTTTAACGATTGCAAGCCCAAGTCCCGTGCCTCCTGTTTTTCTAGACCGAGAGGTGTCTGCCCTAAAGAAAGGATTCCCAAGCATATCTAGTTGCTCTTGAGGGACCCCAGGACCATTATCTTCAACCACTAAAAAAAGTTTTTCTTCAAAGTTGCGTCCGAGGGTAAGGTCACAGTTGTCAGCATATTTTTTGGCATTCATAATTAAATTGGCAAGTAGCCTTTTAAAAAGGGTGTTTTCAATATTAAAGTAACAACTTTTAAGGTCTGTTTTAAAAGTGACGGGCTTCTTAGGAGTGTCTGCTTGTTTGCAAATCGCATCTATGAACTCAATCAGATTATACGTTTCCTTTTCGACATGTTCAAAGCCTTTGGCATATTGGAGTGAGGTTTTGACAATTTGGGTAATGTCATGTGTATTATGTAATAATTGTGAAGCAAGCTCTTGGTCTTCTAAGAGGTATAGTTTTAGCTCAAGTTCGGTTAAAGGTGTTTTGAGGTCATGAGATAATGCGCTTAGCATCAGGTTTTTTTCATCCATAAGTCCTTGAATTTCATGGATTAACTCTCCTGTTAAATCGCCAGGTGCTCGACTTCTTTGTTGCTCTCGTGAAAGTGCAAATCCTTGAATAATTCGAGATTTGAAGCCGATATTAAATGCGTAAACAAAAATAACCCAAGCAATTAAAAATGCCATCATCACAAAAATTGAAACAAGAAAACTGCTCCAAAATAGCCCAAGTGATACTCTAAATTCGATATAAAGGGTTGTTTCTTGCTTGGGAAAGTCAATTTGGATAATATAAGGGTTGGATAAATAATTTGTCAAATAGAAGTTGGAAGATTCAGTATTAAGATCATCTGGCTA
>CAUZSH010000054.1:0-14212 GCA_963582935.1 Gammaproteobacteria bacterium | reverse complement strand
TCGTAAAACAGATTCCTAAATTGTTTTGGAATCGTCAAAACAACCTGCCTATATTTAACGCCCTGTATCAACTGAGATGCAATGCTCTCAGCAGCTTCGACCGCATATCTCTTTGCGCACTTCAGACATAGTTTTGATTTACAGCTAAAGAAGACAACATGTTTGTCTCCCCCACAATGCATACAATCATATTCCGCATATCCGCCTTCAACCGTGCCACAATCCAGCAATTTTTTAATCACTGACTCATGGTAAGCCGTATCAAACTTTGGATACTCTTTTTTGAAGCTTTCAATATTCTCAATAAAGATTGATTTATACGTCTGAAGTTTGCGTTTATTGTGGTTTGGATAAACCATAACAGCTGATTTGTATGGGATTATAATTTGCAGGCTGTATTATATACATTTCTGAAAGAGTGTCAAAAAAAGGGATTTCCTAATATATACAAGATGATGCTTCTTTTGGGTTTTGCGCAGCACAAGATGAAAAATACTTTGGCTTTAAAGGACACATTATTGTTAATAAATATGGCTTTATTCAGGCAGTAGATGTTACACCCGCCAACATCGATGAAAGGCAGGCACTGCTAGGTATTGCTGAATATTCTTCAAAGACCCTGCTTGGGGATAAAGGGTATCTCTCGGAAGAAATAGCTCGCACATTAAAATCACAATATGGGGTTTTCTTACACACGCCTGTCCGAGCCAATATGGAGGAGACGAGAGAAAAGAAATTTCTCTCGTGGATGAAGTGGCAACGCAAACGTGTCGAAACAGTGATTAGCCAACTTGTAGAAAGATTCAATATTCAAAGGGTGAGGGCAAGGGATTTGTGGCATTTTAATAATCGGATAAATCGAAAAATTCTATCGCACACAATAGCCATGCATGCAAATATTTACCTCGGTCGGGAATTAAATCAATTGGGTGGAATTATTGGATAAAGTTGCACACGGGGTAATACTACTAATAGGATAATTTCCCACATCATCCGCCGCCATGAGATTCAATGAAAATAAGCCAATGATTACAAATACTACTACTTTAAATATCTCTTTCATTTTTCTACATCCTCTATTTAAATTATGTGCTTGCAACTCGTTCTAATGTGTAAGTTTTCTTTTTTCCATCAGGAAAAACTTGCTGTACTTGCATCTTATCTTGCTCATATTTTGATGCAATAGAAAGTAACATATCATCAAATACATACAATCCCAACACAAAGGGCTGCGCAGCAATAATCTGGCGTATTTTTCCATGACAAACCTCAAAGCCATATTTTGGAAAGCCTGAAGCAATCCCCTCTCCTGTTGCTTTAACGCAAGCCTCTTTCAACGTCCAAAGCTGATAAAATAATGCCGTAGGGTCCTCTTTTGTTAATAAGGTTTCATATTCCTGTGATAAAAAATACTGTTTTGCAATCCCCAATAAATTTCGCTTGGATTGGCAAATCTGTATATCAATCCCCACCCTATCTTCACAAACGATCATTGCCAGCCATTGACCTGAATGGCTCATATTAAAGTCTATATTTTTCACAGAATCGATATATGGGCGCCACTGTGCCGTTGTTTCAAAAACCAGCGCCTCAGGCATTACTGCTAGTTTTTGGCTTAAAATATAACGTCTCAACCATCTTGACACACGCCATTCTAATTGCCGTTTTGGCGATTTTATTCGCTCGTAATAGACTTGTTCGGAAGATGATAAAGGCAAGTCTATCTCTTTATTATCTGCTTTAAAGTCAGGTAAATGAGCAAGGTAAAGTTCCATGATGTGAAAGTACTCTAACAACGCTTAAAAATTAATGAGGTATTAATACCGCCAAAGGCAAAATTATTACTCATGATATAATCACACTCAATATGTCGATCTTGATCTTTAATATAATCCATTTTGGCGCATTCAGGGTCAATATCGTTAAGATTCACCGTAGGCACAAACGTTTGCTCATTCATCATCATAATACTTAACCAAGCTTCAATTGCCCCACAAGCGCCCAACGTATGCCCAAAATAACTTTTTAGAGAACTCATGGGTTTCCCTTCACCTAAAATCATGGCCGTTGCCAATGTCTCTCCAATATCACCACGCTCTGTCGCCGTTCCATGTGCACAAACATAACCAATATCATCGGCTTCAAGGCCTGCCTCTTTCATGGCGTATTCAAGGGCTATTTTCATCGTGCTTGCCGTGGGTTGTGTGATATGTTTTGCATCACAGTTGGTGCCAAACCCCACGATCTCGGCATAAATGTGCGCCCCTCTTGCCTCTGCATGAGCGTGCTCTTCAAGAATCAAGGTGCATGCACCCTCACCAATCACTAAACCATCACGGCTTTTATCGAACGGTCTTGGCGTGGTTTCTGGCGCATCATTTTGTTGGCTGGTGGCATACAAAGTGTCAAAGATAGCACATTGGCTTGGGCAAAGTTCTTCAGCGCCCCCTGCTAACATCACATCTTGATAGCCATGCTTAATCGCCTCATAAGCATATCCAATCGCCTGACTTCCAGACGTGCAAGCACTGGAAGTGGGAATCACTCGACCTGATAAACCAAAGAACAAAGCATTATTCACCGCACAAGTATGACTCATTGCTTTAACATACGTGGTCGCCGTCACTTTACTAATAGAAGACTCCGTCATAATCGCGGCCAAATCTGCCATGGGTGCGGAGCTTCCCGAGCAAGAACCATAAGCAATACCCGTTCTGCCATCGGTTAAAATATTTTTTTGGTCTAATAAGCCTGCATCTTTTAAAGCTGCCTCTGTTGCCACGGTTGACATCCTCGCCACACGTCCCATGGCACGAATTTGTTTCCGCTTATAATGCTTCGGCACTTCAAAATCCAAAACGGGTGCACCCAAATAAGAATGCAATCCGTCAATTTCTTTCCAAGTTTCCATCACACGAATGCCTGTTTTTTTTGCTATCATGTTTTGATGAATGGTCTCCCAGTCATTACCCAATGACGTCACGCCTGACATTCCAGTAATCACCACTCTTCTTGCGCCATTTATTGAATGATCATTGGTCACACTAGACCTCCATTAATTGAAATCACTTGTCGGGTAATATATCCTGCTAAATCCGACATCAAATAGTTAATTAAGCCTGCAACTTCTCCGGTTTGTCCCACTCTTCTCGCTGGAATCACTTTCAAAATCTCTGCAATGGGTGCATCACTGGTCATATCTGTTTCAATCAATCCAGGCGCCACACAATTCACCGTAATTTTACGTTTTGCCAACTCTAAGGCCAATGCCTTCGTCGCACCAATGATGCCTGCTTTGGCGGCACTATAATTCACCTGCCCTCGATTTCCTGCCACACCAGACACCGAAGCCAATGTGACAATTCGCCCACCTTTTCGAGACTGGATCATGGGCATTACACAGGGCTTAATCACATTATAGAAGCTATCTAAATTCGTATGTACCACACTATCCCAGTCTTCGCCTTCCATTGCAGGGAAGACCACATCTTTGCAAATGCCGGCATTATTCACCACACCATAGAAAGCGCCGTGAGTTTTAATATGCGGTGTAATGATTTCATGGCATTGCTGACGATTAGTAATATTGAATTGTATCAGATGCCCCTCACCCCCTTCTGCTTTGATCGTTGCTAAAGTTTTTTCAGCACCAGCTCGATCCAAGTTATAGTGTACGGTGACATTAAATCCATTTTTTGCCAGCATGATGGCAGTAGCTTGTCCAATGCCTTTACTGGCACCTGTGACTAGGATGTTTCTTCTCATGGTACTATTTTTCCTTTCAATATTTCATCAATCTTATCCACAGGTGGCTGAAAAGTATTAAGCTTTGCCGAGGCAATTAACTGACTACCCAGTTTTATTTCACAATCAAAAACACCCAAGCTCTCTTCTAAAAAAACTTTGTTTGCCTTGATCGTCAAAACACTGCCTTCTGAAAAAGATGCCAACTCACTTTTAAATCTGCGGACACTCAGCAACAACCCGATATTAATAGATTGACCATGGAATCCCGCATAAGATGCCACACATTGCGCCATATACTCTACACCCACCCAATTATACACGCCTGAAATTTCAGCCTCATAAAAGGTGCTCTGATCCGTTATGATGACCTCACACAAAGCATAATCATCATTCACCTCCAGCACTTTATTAATCAAGTTCATCTTGCCACGATGGGGAATATACTGCTCTGATTGAAGGCTCATAACTGATCACCCTTGAGATCAATATTTTTCTCAATGACTAAACTGACATTACTGCCACCAAAAGCAAATGAGTTACTCATCATAACTGGATGTCTAAATTGCGAATTTGGCTTTGTGATGTTGATGGGCTTTAACGTTTCATCATAAACGCCATCCCAAATTTGTGCAGGTAGTTTATGTTTAGGATTATAAGCCTCTGACAAGAGCAACCAACACAAACCTAGCTCATGAGCCGCCGCTGCACCCAAAGTATGTCCTAAAAGAGATTTAGTCGAACTACAGGGCGTTTGATTTCCAAACACTCGATGAGTCACTAAGCTTTCCATTTCATCATTTTTACCCGTTGCCGTGCCATGAAGATTAATATAGCCCACACCACTTACTTGATGTCCTGCCATATCTAAAGCTTGTTTAATTGCGTTTTCAGCACCTTTAGCTTCTGGGTCTGGTGTTGATATATGATGGCCATCTGAAGACTCACCTATTCCCGATAAGGCAATTCTGGAAGGCTGCTTGCTCAAAATAAATAATGCCGCACCCTCACCAATATTCAGGCCTTTGCGGTTTTGGCTAAAAGGGTTGCAAATATCTTGTGAGACAAGATCCAAACAATCAAAGCCATTTAACGTCATCTTACATAAGGAATCACTACCACCCACAATCACGGCATCACACATATCGGCCTGTATTAATCTATAAGCTGCGGCAAAGGCTTTCCCGCTGGAAGAACAGGCGGTGGAAACCGTATAATGAGCACCCGAAACACCTGCATATTCGGCTAGGAATTCAGAACCGTTTCCAATCTCTTGCTGTGAATACTCAAACTCTTCTGGGAAATATCCCTGTTCTTGGTGGTATTTTAAAGCATCCTCACCTGCCGCAATGCCCGAAGTGCTAGTACCCAAAATAACACCAATACGATCTTTTCCATAGCGTGCTTTTAATGCTTCTACATCTTCGGCAATTTCCTGATAAGCCGTTGCAATCAGTTGATTATTGCGACATTGATATTTTTTTAAAACTTCCGGCAAAGAAACAAGCTTCTCTTTCACTGCCCCGACCCAAGTTGACCCACCTTTTAATAAGTCATCAAATTTGCTCATGGTATTCGGATCATCACTTAAAAAATATTTAACAACGGCTTGTTTGCCGCTTCCTAATGCATTAATAATGCCGAGGTTATTGAGGTAGGTTTTGTATGGCTGCACTATTCTGGCTCGATTTATATTTCTAACCGACAGTATAAAAGAAAATCATCATGATTTCTTAGGTGAGCGGTGTCTTTTTGATCGAAACCGTTGAAATATTGATCGTATATCCAAGCTTTATGTTATGGATCACCACTTTTCCTTTCCATGGATCCGCACTTTCATAATCAATTTCCATCACTGGCTTGCCGTCTATGCTGAAAATACGTTTCTTATCCTGCACACTAAGATGAATATCTGTTGGTGCTAAAATATATCTTAATCGCTCCGGTGATGCATAGGTAAAAATAAAATCTGTAAGTGTATGCTTCACGCCCATATCGGCATTTGGCATTGGCAAACTACTGCTTTGGATGGTTTGACCATCGTAATCAATCGAGAATACCTCGCCACCCCAGCCACCAAGTGCCACTAAAATAATATGTTTGCTACTGAGTTCAACTTGTACTTGAGAGGTATAAGACTCTTTTTTATAGGTTGCTGAAAGAATTTGAGTGGCATTTAGATGTAGTCCCAATTCAGCAGGTGTGGGCAACTGTACCCACTGATTTGGTAAAACTTCAATTCGAGGTGAAGCTTCAGAGTGGGTCCGAAATAAAGCGCATCCCGATAGGAAAGAAACGCTTAAAAGCATGATGAATATATAAAATATCGAGCGAGTGACTCTCATGATAATTTATCCTTTTTCGGGGATTGTAAACGAACGATGAATGGTGAGAGTAGAAATGATGCCGTAATCCCCACCAACACCGTCACACCAAAAAAGTGAATCACAGGTGTCGCACTCAATGCCAGCAAACCAAAAGCAAGCACCGTCGTCAATGCAGATAAAGTCACTGCCAACATCGTGCTTTGGTACAAGGATTTTGTCTCGGCAAAAAATAAAATATAATCAACACTAATCCCCAAAACCAAAATCAATGCCAAGACATTAAAAAGTGTCAGTGGAATACCGAAGATCCCCAATGCGGCAAAACTTAAAATACAAGCTGATACTGGTGGCAGTAAGTACAAGGGCGCTTTCTTAAGCCCATACCGCACTACCAGTAAGATAAATAACAGAACGAAGGCGACAAGTAGTAAAACGGAGATCTTTTGGCGATAAGATTCAAATACATGAGATATTTCATCTGCCTTGTTGATATAGGTGGCACTTGGCTGAGCCTCAACCACTGTTATTAAGGTCGATGGAGCCAGTTTGCTAGAAAGTAGAATAATCGTCGCATATTGATGGTTTATTTTTCCTAACCATAAAAATCGCATGGACTTAGAAACGGGTGATAGCACCCAATTTTCAATGGTGAGCGGTTTAAAAGTCTCCGAGGCTAAGGTGGATTGTATTTCTTTAGCCTTAGCATCAGGCACACCAATCACTTTTAGATATGTCAAAAGCAAGGGCTTAATTAATTTCTGCTGTATCAATTGATAATCTTTCTGTTGCTGCTTCACACTGGGTAAATATGAGTTAATCGCAATATAAGCATGGGGCTGGTCAGGGAAAGCTTTACTCAAGGCACTGGTCACTTTCACTTCATTTTCTAAAGTTTCAGAGGGCGTGCTCCCTGCCACCACTAAAAAGCTTGTACCAATATCACTGCCAATAATCTGCTTTAACTTTGCTTCATTGTCTTTTAAATGTTGCGGTACTCCCTCTAATATCCGAATATCGTCATTGGTTTTTAATTGTAAAACGCCAATAATCGACACTCCTAAAATGACCACATATAACAGGATGATTTTTTTAACACTCACCTTTTGCCAAAAAGTTAAATAACAATTCGTTAATTTCAACAAGGGCGGTGTAAAGGTATGCTGTTTGGCTTTTAACAGTAATGGGAAAGCACATACGACCGTCGCAAATGCCATGGTTAATCCCACAATGGCAAAGACCGCCAATTGCTGAATTCCTGGAAATGGTGTCCAAGCAATGACCATATAAGCAAGCACGATATTAAGTAACCCTAAACTAATCCCCATAATAATATTTCTTAGCCCTTGCATGGGATGCCATTTTTTACCCCCAAGCAATTGATCCGCATAATAAAAAAAGGCGTAATCCACTGAAATACCAATCAAACTTGCACCAAATGCCAGGGTAAATAAGTACACTGTGCCAAAAACCATTTGCGTCACCACAAACGCCGCAACAAACCCAATAGCACTAGAAAAAATCGTAAATAGCATTGGCGACAAGGAGCGAAATGTTAACAATATCAGTAAAATAATACCAATTAGTGAGCCAATACCAATGGTTGAAATATCGTGCTCAGCATTTTCAGCACCCGCTTTGGCATAAAATAACATCCCCGTTTGCACAAATTTTGTTGCTGGATAAGCCGCCATTACTGCCGATTCACTCTGCTCAATGAGTTTTACCACTTGATTTTGCGTTGAGATTGAGAAACTATCTCCACTTAGTTGTCCCGTAATCATCACATACCAAAGACCATTATGTTTAACCATCAAACGATTCTGATGCAGATCAATATTACTCGCGGGCTTGGGTAGTGAAGTCAGGTATTTTTGAAATAAGAAAAAAGGATCTTTTTGCATTAGTTCCGAATTGGTAATACCCATGGGACTGTATAAGTTCATCAAAGCAGCTTGCTCGATCTTATCTGCCTTATTCTCTTTCAATAACTGGCGTTGATGGGGAGTTAATAAATTTAACCGATAGGGAAAATAAAACCCCGCCCAAGCCTGTTGCTCTGACGCATCCATTTTATAGTCAATTTTCTGAAACAACCCACCATTTAAAGTTCTCCCTTCAGATAGGTTTTGATAAAATAAGTCCGCAGATTTAATGGCTTGAGACTGCGATTTATGGCCAATTAAAAAAATAACCTGATTTCCCATGGCTTTAGAAAAAGTTTGGCTCGCCTCTTCTGCCACAGGATGTTGTAAGCCGCTTGGGAGCAAATCCATCACATTAGTATTTAATGGAAAGCCGATGAAAATCAAACGAACAAAATATGCCACCAACAAGCAGGCAATGACTGCCCAAATAATAAAACGGTACTTTGCCCCTTTCGTGAGTATCTGCCAATTGAACATCTTATTACTTTCCTAATGGCTGAATATTAGAAAATTCAATCACCATTGTATTTTTCTTCACTTCATTAATGGTCACAGTTTGAATATATTTACCACCAGATAATTCAATGCTTGCAATGGCCTTATTCAATGGCGAACTATTTGGCTTTAACGCAATCTCCCAATGCGTGGTATCTCCCGTAAAATAAATGTCGAAGTACTGCTTTACCTTTACGGTATCTCCTTTAAAAATGGACAGAAAAATACTGGTAAATGAAAACACAATGGGCTGCTGTTCCTTGGTAATCACGGTTGGGGGGTTATCTCCCATTTTTTGGATAAGCTTTGTATCGGTAACTTTTAGTGAAGAAATAAAAGGCTTTAATTGATCCCAAGTTAACTCTGATGCTTTAGAAATAATAAAGTTTCCGCTAGAAATTAGGGGTGATGACAGTAAAGCAATATGACGTGTTTGCGTAAAATCACCCTTCAAATTATCTGTAGCTGAAAGCATTTTTTGCACTTTCTCTAGCTCAGGTCCATTTTGTGCCGTGACAGGATAATCAAAAATATTATTCTCGGCAGCATAATTTAAGGATATTGCGCTAAAGAAAAATAGTGCCGCAAAAGTGACGAAGAATCTTTTCATATAAACTCAGATAAATGTGAAAATTTGGTATGTCTGATTATAACGTCAAAATGCCTTGTCTGTGAATGAGGGGCTGCGAATAGAGGACTGAGAATTGAAAGTTTACTTCTGACAGAGAGGCAGGTCATCTTTCAGTGAAGATAACAATGAATCTACCCGTTTTTTATTCACCCCAAAATCCGAATGTCCATATTTGGAATAACTTAAAATGGCAAGCGTGCTGCTCTCCTGGGTTAGGGGCAAAAAACGCACGGTAACATAGTCTGGAAAGCGCAAGATCAGGCTACGCTGTACATATTGGATCTGATCTCTCTTGTCATTATGAGAAAGCGAGCTATATCTCACGGCATTGGCAATCATTTTCTTCCATGTATCTTGGAGTTTAAGAATACTCACATCAAAACAAGGGCTTTCAATATCAGGCTGTATATTACAGCTATCTTTGGGGCACGCAAGATAATAGTTTGGGCTCCCTGGACGTTTTAAATGATTGAAATCAACCGCCACGGGTTTTACTGAGCATCCAACTAAAAACATTGCTGCTCCTAATAATAAAAATTTCATCCTATGCTATAACTCATGCTAAACTATGGAGATAGCTGATATATCCATCCTACATGTATGCCAAACAAAAGCACCCTTGATCACATCGTTATTGCCGTTCCTAGCCTTAAAAAAGTCAGGGAGCATTTTGAAAAAAACTATGGGATTAGGCTCCAAGCCGGAGGGAAACATCCAAATTTTAGCACGCATAATATGCTGTTAAAACTCAAACACAAAACTAATAAAACACAGTATTTAGAGTTTATTGCCCTAGACCCTGAAGCTAAAACCTCTGAAGCATCCCTATTTGGCTTAAACACACCACCTAAAGATTGGAAAGTGGTCGCATGGGCAATTTCAACCAATGACATTCATACTCTCCAAAACACCCTACAGCTACAAACTCCGTTCAAACACCTCACCGAAATTCATGACATGCACCGCATTCAAGAAGATGCCTCGCTCATTCACTGGGATATGGCTTACTCGAACGACCACTTTAACCACACTCAAGGTACAGCGCCATTTTTGATTCAATGGCGTGATACACACCCAAGTGATAATTTGCCGAGCATGAAAGTTGAACTGGAATCTTTAAATGTTTGCCACCCAGAGGTCACCGGCTTGATGAAGGCATTGCTTTTTAATGGATTTAAAGATGATCATGTGACGTTTCAACAACATGAAACACCTTCATTGACACTTAGTTTACAAATCAATCGCCGTGAAACATTGGTGATTTAAAAATTCCATTGCCAACCTAGAGAAAACATATAATCTAAACCCAATTGTGGACCATCTAAGCGCTGGTAAACAGGGATACCAAACTCAGCTGCTAATCGGTTATTTTTCAAAAAACCATCTGGATTAATGAAATTCACCCCAATCATTGTGTCAATACGCTCACCACCTCGTGCGTTTGGGTCATTAACAGGAGACATCATTGGGTTTAAATCTGTGTTTTTACCATGAATGTTTCCCCATGCTTTGCCCAGCATTCTAAATGAAATACCTAGATATCTATTAATACTTCGACTCATCCAACCTGTTAAACTATATTCGTTGCCTAAACGATAGCCTTTATAGTTTTCACCAAGACGTATAACCATATTTGCTTGAGAGCCAAATGCCCATTGCTCTATCTTATAAACATAGGTCAACCCCACGATAGGATCAAATGTTCCTGAGCCTAGCTGCATGGGATAACCTAAAATGACATCTGAAGCCATGGGGGTATTCCCTCGTTGATTAATGCTTCCCGTTGGTAAGCTCACCCCAAGGTTAACGTGTAGTTTGTGGCGACTTAGCGAATTCCCATTTTTGGAGCTACGATCTAATAACTGAAACATTCCTATAAGATTAGTATCACTTAAACCTTTACTAGAAGTTGAGAAAGTACCCATGGCTTTATGCTGTAGGGTCATAAATTTTTGTACATATGAAGTCATGGCCATAATCGTTAAATAATCTGTCACCCCATACATTAAACCAAACATATACATGTCTGTTCTCATGCTTTCAGGTGCGACCATATATTTATTAAAGATCTCTCCTGAACTGACCTTGTTCGTATTGTCATAGTTGTCATTCATATACATTTGGGCGAAGCGAAATGAAAGCATCCACTCACCCTTTTTATGTGTATGTTCCCCCATAACGCCAAGCGGTGCATGATCGATTGATTTACTATCTAAACCTGTATTTGTGTCGGCTGAGGCAATATTGATTGAGAAGGCTACAGATAAGAACAAAGTACCTGTAAAAAAAATCCTATTAAAAAAACACATAAACTATTTCAGCCTAAATTTTTGATTTATTAAGTAGCAATGTAAAGCATATTTAGGTTATTGATATAGCGTTAATTTCTCACAAAAAAAGCCGATAACACACCTATGTCAATTTAAGATTATATCATTTTTGTATACTGCAAAGTTATACAATGTTATCCAAAATCACACAATAAGTTAAGGTCAAGGGGATTTACGCCATCTCCAGATGATGAAGAGGTCATTACAATGGAGCTGATAGGGGAGTTTTTAGGCTTTGATGCCGACAAACATATCTGGCAATATTTCACTCAACATTGGAAGCACTACTTCCCCGGACTCAGTTCAAGAACTGCCTTCACTCGCCAATCCGCTAATTTGTGGCAAGTTTAACAAATTTTACAGGTTATTTTGTCTGCTAAAACACATGATAAGTCATCTGCTTCTATCGTTGATGGATTCCCAATACCTGTTTGCAAATATGCTCGCTCTGGGCGTCATAAGTTATTTCAAGAACTTGACTATAGTTAAAGTTAAAGTCACAGCATCAATACGCTAGAAACCAATATGACAACACTAACGAAAGCCAAAATAATAGAAAACATTGTCAATGAGTGTGGACTTGAACCTCCCTTAGCACATAGCATTACAAATGACTTTTACGCAGAAATGATCTCTGCACTTGAGAATGGCTTTGATGTCCGCTTATCTGGATTTGGTAATTTCATCTTACACGATAAGTCATCCCGCCCTGCTCGCAATCCAAAGACGGGTGAAGTTCACACCGTTTCAGCAAGACGTGTCGTGACCTTTAGATCTGGTAAGAAAATGAAAAATCATGTGCAACAACAGCTTGAGTCACGGTAAAGAAATTAATTTTTCTGTAATTCACACTGATCTCATTTACAACGGCTGATACTTAATCTACATTTTAAAAGCTATCAACAATCTATAAGGCACTAAAATGCCAGATAAAAAGAAACCTCTAGCTAAATCAGATCTCGCAAAATGTCTTGTTGAGAGTAATGAATATTCAAGCCAGAAAGAAGCACTTGAAGCCATTAATGCGGTGTTTAATTGCATTGAGTTAAATTTAAAAGGTGAGAATAAGATTTCATTGATCGGTTTTGGTAACTTTGAAGTTAAACATCGTCCAGAACGTGAAGGACGCAACCCTGCTACTGGCGAGCCACTGACAATTAAAGCTTCAAAAGCAGTTAGCTTTAAAGTTGGTAAGTCTTTGAAAGATGCGGTTAACCAATAACTCTCTCAGTCATCCTATTAATCTGTCTAATAAAAAAGGGGAAATTATGAAAAAAAAATTTATTGTCCTATCAATAGCTCTTGCGACAACAGCCGTAACATCCAGCGCAATTGCTGATGCAAAAACAGGCTTAGTTTTGGGCGGTCAATTTGGGTACGCAAAAGCTGGCGTAGATTGGACACAGCCATCAGGTACTAATACTGCTGATATAAATAAAGGAAATCTATTTTATGGTGCAACTCTAGGAATGGATGTTGCTGTTATGCCAATGCTGTCACTCGGTGGTGAAGTGGGCTTATTCTACAGCAATAATTTATCAAAAATAACTTCTGGTAGCGACACCTATAAGGTTAGCAATTTAATTGTACCTGTCCTAGCTAAAGTGCAAATAACAACACCTATAGGGTTCAATGTATTTGCTAAAGGCGGTGTATCTTATGTTAGGCCTTCTGCAAGCAAAAGTGGGTCGACTTATTCTATAGATTGGAAAAGCGACTGGAATTTTACCGCTGCTGCTGGCGTTGGCTACCAGATTGGGGCAATAAATATCTTTGCTCAATACATGCGTATATTTGGAAAAGATGAAGTAAACGCAGGTACTACAAGCGGTACTGGCTACTCATCTAATATTGATGCTATTACTGGTGGTGTAACGTATACCTTCTAAAGAAAACATCATGCCGCCACAAAAAAGCCACTCAAGGAAAACACACCTTTCAAGTTCATGCGCCCTGTCACCGTAACATACAGGCACGTTGTCGGTGTGTTTGGTGGTAGATTCGGGCGGTTGGTTGTCAACGTAGAAGTACCCTACCTCGTCCTAGATATTTTCAATGTTAATTTGACCGTGCGAAAATGCAATTTTTTGTATCAGTTAAAATAACCAGCATTCAAAATTAAACTTTAACTTTCTAGTGGCATTTACAACCCTATCTACCAAATCCCCAATTAATTGAATTATCATTGGTAAATACTTCTCGAATGTTTTTGTTGCTTGTAGTCCACAGTAACGCATTCTCTGGAAGTTCTTAGGCATTACATGCTGCATCATACGCTACAAAAACAACACAGGGCGCACTACTTCCAGCTCCTTCTTTCCTGTCTCATGCGCGTTGTAATGATAATAGACTCTATCATTTGAATATCCTTCCAGCCTTCCCAAGCTGATAGGTGGCGACGCCAAGTAAGCTGTCAAATATCTGAGAAGACCTTTGTTATTTCTCGGGACTTTATCATTAATTCTTTCACCTGGATGCGTGTAAAAGCCATCTGGATACAGTAACTCCATCTGCCAAATTAATTCTAATCTCTTGAGGAAAGTGTAGAGCAGCAAAGGCTAGCAGGTGCTTCTGCCATGTTTTTCTAAGTGTAGATAAATTGATCTTTTTAAATGTTAGCCATTTTTCATCATCGACATCCAAAGCCCCTTCTCCAAGGATAATGTGGATGTGTGGTTTATATTCACCACTCCTTGAGTGCGTATGAATAAAGGTGATTGCAGCGATTTTAATATTCTCTTTCTTGAGAATTATACGCAA
>CAUZSH010000053.1:0-14501 GCA_963582935.1 Gammaproteobacteria bacterium | reverse complement strand
TGTTGTTGTTGTTGTTGTTGTTGTTGTTGTTGTTGTTGTTGTTGTTGTTGTTGTTGTTGCTCCTGTTTCTGTTGGTCTTGCTTTTTCTCATCTTCTAAAAGCTTCTTTACGATTTCTAAATTGTCTTTGGCATCTTGATTATTTGGGTTTAACTCAAGTGACTTATCATAAGATTTTTTTGCCTTTTCGTACTCTCCTAACTGAGTTTGAGTATTCCCGATATTGTAATGGCTATTAGAAGAAGAGGGGGCTTTTTGAAATGCCTTAAGGCTGGCTTTATAATCTTTCGCTTGATAAAGCGCACTCCCTTTCCATTGTTCGCTATTAAACTTATTGGCAGCTTTGGCAGGTTCACCCTGATCGTAAAGTGCTTGTCCTTGCTGGTTTTTGGTTTGCCAAAGGTTATCCCATGTTTCATTAGCATGTGAGATATTAGGTGTGCCGATCATGCCAATAGGAATAACCGCCATGGCAAATAATCCATAGCTCCCTTTCCTAAATCCCCAAATTGCCAGAGCCAGTAGAAGAAGGATAAATAAGTATCCTTTGTCTTGCCAGATTTCAGTCTTATTGTCTGTTTGTTTCGCTTGGTTGAGCGAGATGTTGTGTGTTTCATTGCTGAGAAGTTTATCAATGTCAGCATTAGATTTTATCATGGTGATATAAATACCACCACCTGCCTTGGCGACTCTCTCTAGGCTTTCTTTGTCCAGTTTAACTGTGGCGAGTTTGCCTGTTTGGTCTGTAAAACTTTGCCCTTTATCATTTTTAAGTGTGGAGCCTTGCTTGGAACCAATGCCTAATACAGAAACATCTATACCCATATCGTGCATTGAGGTAGCAAGCTCGGCAGTTTTTGAGTCAGCATGATCCGTCATTAAAATAACTTGAGCGGTTTTGCTCACTCCAGCTTGTGTGATAAGGTCTTGTGCTTTTTGAAGCCCAGCATAGGGGTTATTGCCATTGCTAGGCATGATGCTGGGAGAAAGTGAGGGCAACATAGAAAGGATAGTGTTGCTATCATTGGTAAGAGGGCTGACAACATAGGCATTGCTTGCAAATACAACTAAGGCATTTTCAATGTCTTTGCTATTTCTTAACAGCTCAGTGATTTTGAGTTTAGCGCGCGTCATGCGAGAGGGTATGATGTCAGAGGCATACATGTGGGCAGAGAGATCGAGAACGATAACCCTTGCTACAGGAGATTGATAAACGGGTACTTTTTCTTTTTGCCAGACAGGCCCCGCTAAGATAATTGTGGCAATAACCCAAGCGAAGCTTAATAGCCAGAGGGTTGGATACCACTTTTTTTTGCCCTCAGTGTGAATAAGATATTTTAAGAGGTGCGGATCACAATGTTGTGACCAGTTTGAGGTTTTTGTATGATTTTTAATAAGTAGCAATAGGATAATAGCAAGCGGTACTAAGGCAAAAAACCATTCGGGGCGTAAAAAGTGAAGTTGTTGTATAACTGCCATTGAGAAATATAATTACCAAGCTAAGAGAGTAATATTATCTTAGCGGATTAGTATCCTATAGATGAAGCGGTGCAGTTAGTTTTTTACCGTCATAAAAGACATTATTGTTTTCAAGCATTACCCTTTCACGACAAAGTAACTCTAACACCTTTGGATAAAGTGCATGCTCATGTGCCTTAATTCGACGCTCAAGAGATTTTTCGTTATCATTTTCAAGTATAGCTATCTTTGTACAGGCAATGAGTGCACCGCCATCAACGTCTTCGTTGACAAAGTGAATGGTTGATCCGTGCTCTAGCTCTTTGGCTTCGAGGACACGTTTGTGTGTGTGACGTCCTTTGTATTTTGGCAGTAGTGCTGGATGGATGTTGATGAGTTTTCCTTGGTAATATTGGACAAAACTTGGCGTCAATATCCGCATAAAACCTGCTAAAACGATAAAATCAGGGTGATAAAGGTCAACGATGCTAATCAGTGCTTGATCATAATCTTCACGATTATCAAAGGCCATGTAAGGAAGGACATCCGTTGAAATGAGGTGTTTTTGCGCTCGATCAATACCTTTGCAGTGCTTGTTTGCAACCACACCGATAATGTCCGCATGGAGTGTTTCAATAATGCTTGCATCTATAATGGCTTGGAGATTGCTACCGCCACCAGATACCAATACGACAATTCTTTTCTTTATCATAATTTAATCCGATGTTGATTAAGTGTTTGAGTATTGAACGTATGGTGCTTCATTTTCAGTGCCTGCCTTGATCGTGCCAATCTCCCACGCCACTTCACCTTGTGCTTGTAGGTTTAATAAAACGGCATCTTTTTCTTCTTGGCTTACGCAGATAATCATGCCTGCTCCACAATTAAAAGTTTTGAGCATTTCTTTTTGTTCAATATTTCCAAGGCGTTGCAACCATTGGAAAAGGGCTGGAAAGTCCCAGCTTGAAAGGTCAATTTCAGCATAAGTGCCATCAGGGAGTACACGAGGTAGATTTTCAGTTAAGCCTCCGCCTGTGATATGTGACAGCGCTTTGATATTATGTGTGTGAATGAGTTTTAAGATGGACTTAACATATAGTTTTGTCGGAACTAATAAGGCATTACCAATAGATTGTTCCATAAATTCATCAGTAAGTGATAGGTTATTTACTTCAAGGATTTTGCGTACCAAGGAGAATCCATTTGAATGGACGCCTGATGAGGCAATGGCGATTAAGGCATCACCTGCGGCAACATTTTCACCGGTAATCATATCTTCTTTTTCAACAATTCCCACACAGAATCCTGCAAGGTCATATTCATCTTCAGAATACATGCCAGGCATCTCAGCTGTTTCGCCACCCACCAATGCACAACCAGATTTTTTGCAGCCATTGGCAATGCCTTTGATTACATCGGTTGCATTTTCTAGGCTTAATTTCCCTGTGGCATAATAATCCAAAAAGAACAGGGGTTCTGCACCCACCACAATAAGATCATTCACGCACATAGCAACCAAGTCAATACCAATGGTATCGTGTTTATTCATTTCAAATGCCAACTTGAGTTTTGTGCCAACGCCATCTGTTCCTGAAACGAGAATGGGCTTTTTATATTTTTCAATAGGCAGTTCAAATAATGCGCCAAAACCGCCAAGCCCTGCCATAACACCAGGTCGTTTAGTGGCTTTTGCAAAAGGTGCAATACGCTTGATTAGTTCATTTCCCGTGTCAATGCTAACGCCTGCTTGTGCGTAATCTAATGAAGTTTTATCTTCAGACATATGTGGTGATCCCCATTTATTCGTGATCCATATTGGATGGATTGATTTTAACTTAAAAAAATGGTTCTTGCCATGTTATCAATATAGTATCCTAGATTTAATCCTATATAGATCTTCACCGCTCATGACCTCAGAAACCTATCTATCTACATCCAAATATCCTTTGCTTCGGCTGTTGAATTATATGCGAGGTTATCGCAAAGATTATAATCTTGCCTTGTTATATTCTGTGCTGAATAAGTTATTTGATATCCTGCCGGAAATCTTGCTCGGGGTAGCGGTGAATGTGGTAGTGGATCAGAAAAATTCATGGGTGTCACAATGGACGGGTATTGATGATTTGATGACACAACTATTTATATTGGGATTTGCGACATTTTTAATTTGGGTGTTGGAATCAATCTTTCAATATCTCTATAGCGTTAAATGGCAAAATCTGGCACAAAATGTTGAGCATCAATTAAGAGTGGATGTGTATGATCATATTCAAAAATCGAAAATTGAGGACATAGAAGCGACCTCTTTAGGGGAATTGATTTCGACCATTAATGATGATATCAATCAAATGGAACGTTTTTTAGAAGATGGCGTAAACCAAATTGTACAACTGATTGTTTCCACACTTTTAATAGGTCTGGTATTTTTGTATCTTTCACCATTGATTACTTTATTTGCCGTAGTACCCATTCCATTTATTATTATTGGGGCATTCTACTTCCAGCATAGGCTGCAGGCACGATTTTTAAAGGTCCGTCAAATGGCCGCGAACATCAGTACAACCCTAACACGTAATATTTTAGGGTTAATGACGATCAAGACCTATACCACGGAAGCTTACGAGAAAGAGCGTTTATCCAAGGCAAGTAAGGATTATCAACAAGCGAATTATGATACGATTCGAATCAGCGCTATGATTAAGCCGATTATTCGGATGTTTGTCTTAACAGGATTTCTTTTTACGATGCTAATTGGAGGGTATCTGGCAATAGAAGGCACTATGAACGTCGGAGTGTTTAGCATGTTAATATTTTTATCCCAACGACTTTTATGGCCTTTTGATACATTGGCGCAAATTACTATTAATTATCAACGAGTCATGGCATCTACCACACGCGTTTTAAATTTGATGACATGGCCCATTGAAAAACAAAATAGTGGTGTGGCAAGCAAGTCATTTAATGAGAATCAAGAGGATGATCAAGAAGGCGGCCAAGATATTGTTTTTAAAAATATTCATTTCAAATACCCACATTCTACGGTTGATGTCTTTAATAACTTTAACCTGAGCATTCCTGCTAAAAATACTGTTGGGTTTGTGGGGGAATCGGGCTCTGGAAAGACGACATTGATTAAGTTATTGTGCCGATTTTATGAGCCTGAACAGGGACAACTATTGTTTGGGGAACATGATATTGCTAATTTTGATCTCAGTTGGTGGCGGAAGCAATCGGCATTGGTGAGCCAAGAACCCTTTTTATTCGATGGAACCATTCGTGAAAATATCGTGTATGGCGCTTTTGAACAGTCTGATGAAGCGGTTATCAGAGCCGCAACTATTTCAGGGATTCATGAATTTGTGGCGACACTGCCTGAAGGTTATGATACGAATGTGGGGCAAAGGGGAGTGTTATTGTCGGGTGGTCAAAAACAAAGAATTAGTATCGCCAGAGCCATCATTAAAGATGCCCCCATTTTGATTCTAGATGAAGCAACCTCAGCGGTGGATAATGAAACGGAGCTTGCAATTCAGCGAGCCATTGAACAACTTTCACATCATAAAACCACGATTATTATTGCGCATCGTTTATCAACCATTCGCCATGCAGATAAGATCTATGTAATTGATAAAGGACAAATTATTGAAGAGGGCCAGCATGAAGCATTGCTTGCTTTAGAAGGGAAGTATGCACGGCTTTGGGGGATTCAGACAGGAGTGTGGGTAGACTGAAAGATTGCCAAACAGTGCGGTTAAAAATCACCATAAAGGGACTGCAGTATTGCGGCCATTGCAATGGGTGCGGTCTCTGTTCTCAGGATTCGAGAACCTAGCTGTATGGTGGTCGCATTCTTATCTTGAACCATTTGAATTTCTTGTGTGGTAAACCCGCCCTCAGGCCCTATAGTGATAGAGATCTGATCTGGATTTTGTAAGCGAATATTTTTCAGGCAAGTTTTACTGTGAGGGTCCAGTATCAGACAGTGTTGATGCTTTTGATCTAACCATGTTTGCAATGTACAGGGCTCATTAATCTGCATGGGAAATACACGCCCTGATTGTTCAGCGGCACTAATGGCAATTTTCTGCCAGTGCTGACATTTTTTCAGCATTCTTTCTTTAGTCAATTTATAATCGCAATGTTCAGTGATCAGCGGTGTCAGTGCTTTGACGCCTAACTCAGTAGATTTTTGAATAATGGTATCTAGTTTATCCCCTTTAACTAAGGCTTGTCCAATGTGAATGGAAAGGGGTGACTCATTTTCTACTTTATGAATGCTATTGATTTTTACTAGAACTACTTTCTTATTGATATCAATAATTTCTGCAATATATTCTTGGGGGTTTTTGCCATCAAAAAGATGCAGCATATCACCAAGTTTCGCACGCAAAACTCTCGCAATATAATGACTTGCCTCTGATGGTAGCGTGATACATTCATCTTGTTTTAGCGGTGTATCTTGAAGATAAAGTCGAGTCATTCTCATCGGTTATTTGTCATGTAGATTATTGGCAGCATAAATGGTGTTTTCCATTAAAGTTGCAATAGTCATGGGGCCAACCCCACCAGGAACGGGAGTGATAAAGCTGGCACGTTCTTTGACGGCATCAAAATCGACATCACCCACCAATTCACCATTTGGTAACCGATTCATGCCCACATCAATGACTACAGCGCCTTTTTTGATCCAATCAGCCTGAACAAAATGAGGCTTTCCAACGGCTGAAATTAAGATGTCAGCCTGTCTAGTATGGTAAGTTAAATCTTTTGTAAATCGATGGCAATTGGTTACGGTACATTTTGCCAGAAGCAATTCTAATATAAGCGGTCTTCCAACGATATTTGAAGCACCAATGACCACAGCATGTTTGCCAGCAATGTTGCCGATGCTACCTTCTAAAAGTGTGATAATTCCCTTCGGTGTGCAAGGGCGCAAAACGGGCATACGCTGGGCGAGTCGACCGATATTATAAGGGTGAAAGCCGTCAACATCCTTATCTGGCTGAATGCTTTCGAGTATTTTGGAATCATCTATATGATTAGGTAAGGGCAGTTGTACTAAAATGCCATTAATTGCAGGATCATTATTTAGCTTATTAATAAGCTGTAAAAGTTCTGTCTCTGATACATTGGTGGGTAGGTCATAGCCTTGAGATAGAAATCCAACTTCTTCACAGGCTTTTCGTTTATTTTTAACGTAAATTTTAGAGGCAGGGTCTTCACCAACAATGACAACGGCAAGTCCTGGTCGACGCTTTCCTTCTTGTAGTCGTTTTTCAACCGCTTGCTTAGCTTCAAGCCTTATTTGTTTTGCAATAGCCTTTCCGTCAATGATGGATGCGCCCATATAGTATTTTACCTAAATGATGTCATTTTATAGGTTGTAAAGGATACAGAAAATGGATGATTTTGGAAACACTCTGGCGGGTTTTATATCAATAATTATCCCTGTTGGGTAAGAGGTAATTAAAAAATAATTGATATTTCCATCTCTTTGTTGTTATTCGAACTCTTGAACAGATTATTGAATGGCGAGGCAAACCTGAAAGTATACGTTGTGACAATGGTCCTGAGTATATTAGCAGAGTCCTCGTCTTGTGGGCTGAAAAGCATGACATTGAGTTAAAATATATTGAACCTGGAAATCCACAGTAAAATGCTTATGTTGAGCGTTATAATCGAACAGTAAGATATGATTGGTTGGCGCAACACTTATTTGATTCGATTGAAGATGTACAATTTTTTGCAACCTGGTGGTTGTGGACTTACAATAATGAAAGACCTAATATGGGAATTGGTGGCATTACTCCAATACAAAAACTAAATAATGCAGCTTAAATAGTTCTACTGAAAAAGACCCCTAAATATGGGGGGATTACCGGGTGATATTACAAGCACTAAGAAGAGCAGCAGTTGTTGAAATTGTTAAAAGCTTTAGTATTCTTACTTTCATTGCCATATAAATCAGCGCATGGCGTATACAGGCTTCAATATCATATTGTAAGGGTATGTAAATACCGCCGCAAGGTCTTGAATCCGGGAGTTTTCTCATACTTTAACTGGTGTATGACGAAGCTACTAAGAAGTATGCCTGGCGTTATACTTGAGTCGGTTGGCTTTGATGGCGATCATGTCCATATGATAATGGTAATTCCAGCAAAATATAGTATTTCAGATGTGATGCGGGATCTTAAAAGCCAGTCGACGGTATGTTTACGAAATAAATTCAGTTGGTTAAAAGATGTATATTGGAAAGAAAATGTTTTTTGGTCGCCAGGCTTTTTCGTCAGTAGCGTAGGCGTTGATGAAGAGGTTATCCGTAAATATATCGAGCACTAAGGGAAAGAGGATTCCGCTGCGAGACAGGGAGAGGCGAAGCCGAGGTCGAGTAGTCCTCAGAAGGGCTGCCTTTCGGCTCCATTGAGAGATTGTGCGTAGCGCTTCGACCTTTGGAAGCTGGAAGGTATTTCCCAGCCCGTAGAGCCATATACGCAGTACTGGCTTTCAAAAACGAGACTGTAGGCTTGTTTTTTGGAAGATCGGTACGGAGGTGGGCGTCTGAGGCAAAACCATCTGCGAGGGTAGTGATTCGATTTTGGCAGGAGCCAAAATCTTCTATGAACGACCGAGCAACACGCAGGTCAGATCGAATTAGATCTGTAATTGGGCATAACGTAGTTATGCAGCGGCTACGCCGCCAAGCACCACGGACCAGGTCCGTGGGAATCTATTTTTAGATGAATGTTCACCTCTTGAGCGGATATCGAAAATGGAAACAGAAGCATTATAAAAATTAAAAACCTATGTTTCATACAGACTGCTACTTTAATAACTTGATATGATAAGTATGGCGGTCTGAATCACTAAAATCAAATGTGCACACCTTTTTGAGGTCTTCCGTATCGGTTATTTAGGCAGAAGCACCCACATTTCACCTTTGCTATTCATGTGTCCAGCCGTATATTCAGCAGCATGACCAAACCCCCAGAAAACATCTCCACGGTTTGGGCCTCTGATGGCACCACCCGTATCTTGTGCCACCATGAGTTTTTGTAGTTCATGTTCTTTCCCATCAGCGGTTTCATAGGTGGTGTTGAGCCATACAGGCGTGCCATAGCGTGTAAAACGCCAATCTACAGCGAGGGAAATCTTCGGTGTTAGCTCAACGCCTTGTGCGCCTACTGGGTTTGATTGATCCAGCACTTTAAAGAAAACAAACGAAGGATCATAGTCTAAGATCTCATCGGCTTTTTTGGGATTATCGTCTAACCATTCTTTGATAGATTGCATGGTGATCTGGTCGCGTGGTAATTCTTTTTGCTCGAGTAATGCGCGACCGATAGGGCGATAAGGGTGCCCATTTTGTGCGGAATATCCTACTAAAATGCTCTTACCATCAGGGAAATAGATACGACCAGAGCCTTGAATTTGCAAAAAAGCACGTTCAGTACGGTTAGGCAGCCAAGCAATAATATCCTTCTTGGAAAATAAATTACCATCAGCAATTTCTTCTCTTGAATAATAGGGTACAAACCTGCCATTTTTCATCATGCCGTATTTGGCGTTTCCATCTTTGAGTGTTTTTCGGATAAGGCTGTCGGGTCTTTTATAAATGGGAACTGTATATTCTGATGTTTTAACAGGGCTACCAAGGAGTGTAGGTTGATAATAACCCGTAAAATGCCCTGAGCTGGTGTCTTTGAGGCTCAGTCGGTAAGGGGTAAAGTATTCCTCAATAAGCCTACGGCTTGCCGTATCTGTTTGTGGTTTCTCAGACAAAATGGCATGACAGGCCTTTAGCCAGTTTTGATCGACGGTTCGTTTGTCATTATCTTTTATAATGACGCGGCAGGATTGTCTTAAGGCATACATAGAGGCAATCTGATCGCCTGAATCCCAGCCTGGAAGTTTTTGATAGGGATAGGCTGTTTTATTTAAGTAATTTGCAGAGCATCCTTGGAGCAAGATTCCAATAGATAATGCTGTGAGTGTTGCATAGCGCATAAGGTGTGTTTGAAAAGTAGAGTCGTGTGTTTATAGTTTTGCTGGCAAGTTTCATTTCGTCAAGTGAGGCTATGGTATGATTGCAAAAGGGGACGTTTTTTTATAACTTATTGGATAGGTATTGAACGTGGACTTTTAATAAGAAACTGGCGCACACATGGAAAACAGTGAATGAGAGCCATTAACGAATTAAGTAGTTTTGATAAACCAAGAGAGAAATTAACCAAAAAAGGTGCTGAAGCATTAAAGGATTATGAGCTTTTGGCGATTGTTTTAGGGAGTGGCACAAAAGGAAAAGATGTTTTAAAGCTTTCAAAGAAAATTATAAAATTATTTGAAGATGATTTTGAACATTTTGATTTAGAAAAGTTGATTGCAATTCATGGGTTGGGAAAGGCAAAGGCATTACAGGTTTTATCTGCCATTGAGTTATCGAAGCGGTATCTGATTAAGCAAAATAAAAAAATCACCTCGGCAGAAGATATTTATCAAGTGCTTCAGGAATACAAAAATAAGCGGCAAGAATATTTTTTAGCCATTACCTTGGATGGCGCAAACCACTTGATTGAAAAAAGGGTGATTTCTATCGGTACATTAAACAGTTCCTTGGTGCATCTAGGGAAGGTGTTTGCAGATGCTTTAACAGATCGCGCGGCGTCAATCATTGTGGCGCATAATCACCCGAGCGGATCACTTGTGGCAAGTCGGGAAGATTTGTTGGTGACAAAGCGATTGAAAGAGTGTGGGAAGTTATTAGGGGTTGAGTTATTGGATCATGTGATTATCACCAATGATGGGTATTTGAGCATGCGGGATGAAGGGGTGTTTTGAATGTATACATAGCGAGTGGTGTAACCATAAACTTTAAAGCACAATATGTAATTCAAATCTATGAAGAGTAAAGCGCAATTTGTGTTATGCTTCGCTTTTGTCTGTTAGGGATTACCAAATAAAATACCAAATATCCTTCAAATAATCCCTTGAAATTCACCAAAATGACACCAGTTACTACATCAACGAAATAAAGATGATGATAGGAACGTACTAATGGGTAAAGCAAAAGATTCTAAAGAAGCCGTAGATAATATTGAAATTGAAGATATAGAAGCGGAGCTGGTAGAAGACGAAGCACTTGAGGCAGCTTCTGCAAATGAGTTAATAGAACAAATTGAAGTCTTGCAAAAACGTTTAGATCAATCAGAAGAATCTGAGCAAGAATCTAAAGATCAATATCTTCGCGCACATGCCGAGATGGAAAATATCCGTCGTCGTTCAGAAAGAGATGTGACCAATGCGCGCAAGTTTGCACTTGAGAGATTTGCGCAAGACTTATTGCCCGTGGTCGATAGCATGGAAAAAGCGACAGAAGTAGAGAGCGATAACCCAGAGGTTATCTCTATGCGTGAAGGTGTGGAAATGACCATGAAAATGTTTGTGGATACAGTTTCTAAATTTGGTTTAAAGCAAATTGACCCAATGGGTGAAAAATTTGATCCAAATTCACATGAAGCAATGGTGATGCAGCCCAATCCAGATGTAGAGCCAAATACCGTGATTGCGGTCTTTCAAAAAGGATATGAGCTTAATGGTCGTGTGATTCGCCCAGCTCGTGTCGTGGTGAGTCAAGGCTAGAAACGAAATACAAAAAAGTTGCTAAAAACACTTGAAAAAAGAATAAGTGGCACCACTTTACTAACCAAGCAGAATAAAAAGTTTTAAATTTATCTTAATAGGAGAAATGAATAATGGGTAAAATAATCGGAATTGATTTAGGAACAACAAACTCTTGTGTCGCTATTATGGACGGCAAAGAAGCTAAAATCCTAGAAAATCACGAAGGTCAACGCACCACACCATCAATTGTGGCTTACACAGATGGTGAAGTTCTTGTGGGTCAACCGGCTAAACGCCAAGCAGTCACCAATGCTGAAAATACTGTTTTCGCTTCAAAGCGTCTAATTGGTCGTACTTTCGATGGCAAAATTGTCCAAGATGACATTATCAAAAAAGTACCATACAAAATCATCAAAGCTGATAATGGTGATGCATGGGTGTTGATCAAAGACAAAAAGTTAGCTCCACCACAAATTGCCGCTGAAGTCTTACGTAAAATGAAAAAAACAGCGGAAGATTATTTAGGTGAAACCGTAACAGAAGCCGTTATTACGGTTCCTGCTTACTTTAATGATGCGCAACGTCAAGCAACCAAAGATGCGGGCCGTATTGCGGGTCTTGATGTAAAACGTATTATTAACGAGCCAACAGCTGCCGCACTTGCTTATGGTATGGATCAAAAGAAAGCCGAGCAAACCATCGCCGCTTATGACTTAGGTGGTGGTACATTTGATGTGTCTATTATTGAAATTGCAAATGTTGATGGCGATAGCCAAATTGAAGTACTAGCCACAAATGGCGATACTTTCTTAGGCGGTGAAGATTTTGATTTAGCGTTAATGAATTACTTGATTGACGAGTTCAAAAAAGAGCAAGGCATTGATTTACATAATGATCCACTTGCGCTCCAACGTATTAAAGAAGCCGCTGAGAAAGCAAAAATTGAGCTTTCCTCTACACAGCAAACAGATGTGAACCTTCCTTATGTCACAGCTGATGCAACAGGTCCTAAGCATTTGAATATCAAAATTACGCGTGCAAAATTTGAATCACTAGTAGGTGATCTTGTTAAACGTACCATGGCGCCTTGCAAAAAAGCACTAGAAGACGCGGGCCTTTCTGTTTCCGATATTACCGATGTTATTTTGGTGGGTGGTCAAACACGTATGCCAATGGTTCAAGAAGCCGTTAAAGATTTCTTTGCTAAAGAGCCACGTCGTGACGTGAACCCTGATGAAGCTGTTGCCATGGGTGCAGCGATTCAAGCCGGTGTATTATCTGGTGATGTGAAAGATGTTTTATTACTAGATGTTTGTCCACTATCTCTTGGTATTGAGACCATGGGTGGCGTGATGAGCAAGTTGATTGATCGTAATACAACAATCCCAACTAAGAAGTCACAAACATTCTCAACGGCAGATGATAATCAACCTGCGGTCACCATTCATGTAATGCAAGGTGAGCGTGAGATGGCGTCTGCAAACAAGTCATTAGGTCGATTTGATCTGACAGAGATCCCACCTTCACCACGTGGAATGCCACAAATTGAAGTAACGTTTGATATTGATGCCAATGGTATTTTGAACGTATCTGCTAAAGATAAAGCAACGGGTAAAACACAAAATATTGTGATCAAAGCCTCTAGTGGGATCTCAGATGATGAGATTGATAAAATGGTGCAAGATGCTGAAGTGAATGCGGATGCGGATAAAGCGTTCCAAGAATTGGTTTCTGCACGTAATGCAGGTGATTCTTTGCTTCATTCAGCGCGCAAATCACTTGAAGACTTAGGCGAAAAAGTAACGGCTGAAGAAAAAGAAAAAGTTGAAGCCATTGCAAAAGAGCTTGAAGAGGTGTTGAAGGCGGATGATAAAGAAGCCATCGAAACTAAAACAAAAGCACTTGAAGAGGTTTTTGCACCTATCGCTCAAAAAGCGTATGAAGATGCACAAGCACAAGCGGGTGCCGCTGAAGCAGGTGCGGAGCAATCTGACCAGCCTGAGGCAAAAGCACAAGAAGACGTTGTAGATGCTGAATTTGAAGAAGTAAAAGACGATAAAAAATAAGTAGAATGTCACTTTTTCATATATGATGAGTTGAAAAATGCGGGGTTGCCCGCATTTTTTGTATAAGAGAAATAACTAAACCATAAATATAACGGTGTGATCATGCCTAGAGATTATTATGAAGTGCTTGGTGTTAGCAAAACAGCAAGCGATCCAGAGATCAAACGAGCCTATAGAAAGCTTGCGATGAAACATCATCCTGACCGCAATACTGATAATGTTCAGCAAGCAGAAGAAAAATTCAAAGAGATTAAAGAGGCTTATGAAATTTTAAGTGACGCTCAAAAGCGGGCGGCCTATGATCAGTTTGGTCATGCGGGTGTCAACCAAAATGCTGGTGGCGGTGGATTTGGCGGCGGCGGAGCTGGTGGATTCGGAGATGCCTTCGGCGATATTTTTGGTGATATTTTTGGTGGCGGCGGCGGACAACGTCGTCAACAGGCTCAAAGAGGCGCTGATCTGCGTTATACCCTTGATGTTTCGCTTGAAGAGGCCGTGCATGGGGTGACAAAAAATATCAAGGTTCCAGCCATGGTGGGTTGTCAAACGTGCCATGAAACAGGGTCTCGCTCTCGTGCGAATGCCGTCACTTGTACGACTTGTAATGGCGCAGGTGTTGTGCGCATGTCACAAGGGCCCTTCTCTGTATTTCAGCAAACTTGCCCTGCTTGTCATGGTGCAGGTCAAACCATCAAAGATCCTTGCTTTAGTTGTCATGGTCAGGGAAAAGTACAAGATACAAAAATCCTGTCGGTTAAGATTCCATCAGGCATTGACACAGGCGATCGAATTCGTCTTTCAGGCGAAGGAGAAGCAGGAGAGCGAGGCGCATCTTCTGGTGATTTGTATGTACAGGTGCGCGTGAGAGAACATAAAATATTTTCTCGTGAAGGGAATGACCTGTATTGTGAAGTGCCAATTAGCATTATTGATGCTTGTTTAGGTGGCGAGCTAGATGTTCCGACAATTAATGGACAGGTTAAGCTTAAAATCCCAGATGAGACGCAATCAGGTAAGATGTTCCGTCTTCGTGGAAAAGGTGTCAAACCTCTGCGTGGTGGTGTTATCGGTGACTTGTTCTGCAAGGTCGTTATTGAAACGCCAGTAAACTTAAATGTAGAGCAAAAAGAACTCCTTAAAAAACTTAGTGATTCGATAGGTCAAAGAAATCATAAGCATAGCCCACGCTCCAAAAGCTGGTTTGATAATGTGAAAACTTTTTTTGATGATATGCGAAGTTAATACGCTGCGAGACAAGTAGAGACGAAGTCGAGGTCGAGTAGTCTGAGATAGGCTTGGCTGAAAATGAAGAATCTAGTCGTGTCGGAGACGCCAGATAGATTTTCTTTTTTAGCTTCTT
>CAUZSH010000052.1:0-14851 GCA_963582935.1 Gammaproteobacteria bacterium | reverse complement strand
GTAAATATATCGAGCACCAAGGGAAAGAGGATTCAGGTCAGATCGAATTAGATCTGTAATTGGGCATAACGTAGTTATGCAGCGGCTACGCCGCCAAGCACCACGGACCAGGTCCGTGGGAATCTATTTTTTATGTTGGTATTAATCTAGGCGCATTTTTAGGTGGTCTGGCAGGTGGGTATCTTGCCGATGTAAGCTGGAAATTGGCTTTTTCTACTGCCGGTGTTGGTGCGATTTTGGCGACACTAACGCTTTATTTTGGGATGCATTATTATGTTAAATATAAGCCTAGAAATCAGATAACAGCAGGGAGAGTATTGCATGCGGCCATTGTTATCTTTGGTTCTATCGTATTGAGTGGATTTATTTTAACAAGTGTTACTGTAGCAGATGTTTTCTTTATTATTATTTGTATTGTTAGTATAGGTATGGTTCTTTATTCATGTAAAGGATCAAAGTCTATGTTATTACAGGGCTTTGCCTTTTTGATATATTTAACCATTAGTGTTGTCTTTTGGGCTATTTTCTATCAAATATTTATGTCCAGCACGTTGCTAATTGAAAGGTTGGTGAACACCAATGTGTTTGGTTGGCATATCCCAACAGCGAGCTTTTTATCTTTTGAAGCACTGGGCGCCATGGTTTTTGGGTTGGCAGTTGGAAAACTATGGTTTTATCTGGCTGAGAAGGGGAGAGCTGTTCACGATGGGGTAAAATTTTCGATCAGTTTGGTGATTATTGCTATTGCATTTGGCATTGTATTATTAGGGTTATACCTTAAAACGGATACAGCTGAGCTCTCTGCTTTATGGATCATCTCATCTTATATGTGTATTGCTCTTGGTGAATTATGCCTTTCTCCAATAGGGTTGTCGATTGCCAATAAATTAGCACCTCAGGGCTATTCGGCGCTATTTGTGGGGATTTGGTATGCATCCTCTGGCTTATCTGGAAAGCTTGCGGCGATTACTGCTGATCTAGCCGCAATCCCAAAAGATATGCGCAATACTGTTGAGATAGCGCATGTTTATATGAGCGCTTATACGCATTTTATTATTTAGGCACTTGTTGCAGCAGTGATATCTTTAATGTTTGTTCCCTATCTAAAGAGACATGCAATATAAAGAAGCTGTTATTTTGGCTGAACTTGCTGCCTGAAAAACTGTACAAAAATACCATTATGGGCTAGTATGTCGAACACATATTTTTATGTTTTAATTTTAATGTAAACCAAGGAGAAGGAAGTAAATATGTCTGATCTAAAGAAGAATACCAAGGTTTCAATTGAGGCAAATGGTAAGCAATATACGGCTTACAGTCTAAAAAAACTCGCACAAATCACGGGCAAAAACATTCGCCGTTTACCGTATTCTATTCGTGTGTTGGTTGAGAATCAGTTGCGTAATATTGATGGTTATAAAGTCAAAGAATCTGATGTGGAAAGTGTTTTAAATTGGGAGCCAAAAGCGAAGCTTCGCCCTGAAATTCCACACATGCCGGCACGTGTTGTGATGCAAGACTTCACAGGTGTCCCTGCTGTGGTGGATCTTGCTGCCATGCGTCAAGCCATTAAAGATGCGGGAGGAAATCCGAATAAGATTAATCCATTGGTTGAAACGGCAATGGTGATCGATCATTCAGTTCAAGTAGATTATTTTGGCACACAAGATGCTTTGAAAAAGAATGTGGAAATGGAGTTTTCACGAAATAAAGAGCGTTATAGCCTATTAAAATGGGGTCAAACGGCCTTTGATGATTTTCAAGTTGTCCCTCCAGGCATGGGTATTATTCATCAGGTGAACTTAGAATATCTAGCGAAAGGCGTTTTAATAAAAAATGTAGATGGTGAGGAAGTCGCCTACCCAGATACGCTTGTTGGAACAGACTCACATACCACCATGATTAATGGTGTTGGTGTAATGGGCTGGGGTGTTGGCGGTATTGAGGCGGAAGCGGTAATGTTAGGTCAGCCATACTATATGGTATTGCCTGATGTGGTTGGTGTAAGGCTTATAGGAAAACTGCGTGATGGCGTGATGGCGACAGATCTCGTTTTGCGGATTACTGAGATGTTGCGTCAACAGGGTGTTGTGGGCAAGTTTGTAGAGTTCTTTGGTGAAGGATTGGATCACCTTTCCTTGCCTGATCGTGCAACGATTGCAAATATGGCGCCAGAATACGGTGCAACAATGGGCTTTTTCCCCATTGATGATGTCACGATGAAATTCTTTGAAAATACAAATCGTAGTGAATTGGTTGAACTTGCAAAGAAAACCTATATTGAGCAAGACCTATACCGTACAAATAGCAACGAAGAGCCTGAATACTCAGCGATTGTTGAACTAGATATTAGTACAGTTGACTCAACGCTTGCAGGGCCTAAACGTCCGCAAGATCGTGTGCCAATGCATGACCTTAAGCGTGAATTTAAAGAATGTTTAACGCATGAGAAAGGTTTACATGGTTTTGGGTTAACAGAAGCGGAAACAAAAACAAAAGTTGCGGTGAAAGGCATGGATTGTGACATTACACATGGCTCTGTCGCGATTGCCGCCATTACTTCTTGTACTAACACTTCAAACCCGTCGGTGTTAATTGGTGCAGGCTTATTGGCGAAGAAAGCAGTCGAAAAAGGCTTGATGGTGAAGCCATTTGTAAAAACATCCTTAGCGCCTGGATCTCAAGTTGTGACCTCTTACTTAGAAAAATCTGGGTTATTAACTTATTTGGACCAGTTGAAATTTAATGTTGTTGGCTATGGCTGTACCACTTGTATCGGTAACTCCGGTCCATTGGATGCCCCTGTTGTGGATGCGATCAATGAGGGTAGTCTTATTGTGGCGTCTGTGGGTTCAGGTAACCGTAACTTTGAAGGGCGTATTAACCCTGACGTACAGGCAAATTATTTAGCGTCCCCTGTTCATGTTGTGGCATATGCTTTGGTGGGCACCGTCGATTTTGACCCTGATAATGATCCTGTTGGACAAGATAAAGCTGGTAAGGATGTTTTCTTGAAGGATATCTGGCCATCTAGTGAAGAAATTGCCACAATTTCAAAAGCAGTGGTGAATGCGGAGATGTTTAAAACAGCTTATGCAACTATTTTTGATGGCACGGAAGACTGGAAAGTATTGAATGCGCCAGAAGGTAAATTATATGACTTTAATGATGATTCTACTTATATTCGCTGCCCAAGCTTTTTTGAAGGCTTTGCAGATGCGGGTCATGCCTCATTAGATATTAAAGATGCCAGCGTGCTGTTGATGTTGGGTGATTCCGTCACAACAGATCATATCTCCCCAGCTGGCGCTATTCCTGCAGAATACCCAGCGGGTCAATATTTGCTTGAACATGGTGTCCAGAAGAAAGACTTTAACTCATATGGCTCACGTCGTGGTAACCATGAAGTGATGATGCGAGGTACGTTTGCAAATATTCGTATTCGTAATTTGCTTGCTCCAGGCACTGAAGGTGGTGTGACAACTTATCTTCCAACAGGTGACGTTGAGTATGTCTATGATGCGGCAATGAGGTATAAAGCTTCTGGTACGCCTCTCGTTATTTTGACAGGTAAAGAGTATGGCACCGGCTCGTCACGTGATTGGGCGGCTAAAGGTACGTTCTTATTGGGTGTGAAAATGGTCATTGCTGAAAGTTATGAGCGTATTCATCGTTCAAACCTAGTGGGTATGGGCGTGCTTCCATTACAGTATCTTGAAGGTCAAAATGCTAAATCATTGGGACTTGACGGCTCTGAATCATTTAGTGTCACAGGCTTGGACAATGTGAAGCCTCGTGAAATCGTGACGGTCGAAGCGAAAAAACCAGGTGGTTCTGTGATCACATTTGAAGTATTGGCACGGATTGATGCCGAAGTGGATGTGGATTACCTGAAAAATGGTGGTATTTTACAGACTGTATTGAAAAATATGATGGGTGATGCGTAAGTAGCCCATTTTTCATACTTACATTTGCTCTTCGGTTCCGGAGATTGCGCTCTGACGCAAAAATCCTAAATATCACGCAGGGAAGTCATCCATTACGTCATCATATTTGTCTTGAGCATTTGCCAAAGATAAATCAATACCTAATATTTTAATATTAACCAATTCACTGACCCCAACTCTCCTGTGTACAGCAATGTCTTTGCTGTCTGCATATGCTTTGTAATAACGCCGCTTGTAACATATTAAAAATGGATGCTAATATTAAGTACAGCATTCATGTAGGAACTAGAGAATTGGACTTTGGATAAAAGCATCGATTTCGATGAAATTTTCACATCCTGAAATTCTACTCCAAGAGCTGAAAATATCTGCAAAAACGTCTTGACATAGCAAGGTAAATTACGGGTGCCTGGTCTATAAATAAATAAATAAATAAATAAATAAATAAATAAATAAATAAATAATCAGCCTAGGTTGGGCACATGGCAAACCTTCAAGACATCCAATTGAATCCATATCAATATCATAATACAGAGTTGGTCCATAGCTTGATTGGGGGTTTAATTTGATAATACGCTCTATAGTTTGGGAATTAACATGATGTGTTAAGCCTAAAATAATCAGGGTGAAAATACTAACACTCATAGTGTGTTTGGGTTTCATGATCTACTTCTATGAATAACTTTGGTATGGAAAAAGATAGTGGAATGGTGCTTGATTATCCAATGCCAGTCTTAAAGTTTTGGGTAGATTTAGTGTTTTGCCGTTATTGTCCCCGACATTATCTGAAAGACTTTAAGCTCAAACATCGGAACTGCTGCAAGTAAGTGATCGAAGATATCGCTTTGGATGTTTTCATAGCGTACCCAGTTCGTATCATTAGTGAAAATATAAAGCTCAAGCGGTAAACCATATTGAGTAGGCTGTAGTTGGCGGATGAGAAAAGTAAGATCTTTTGAAATATATTCATTGTGATGCAGATAACTTTCTACATAAGCTCTAAATAGTCCAATGTTTGTGAGGCTTCTACCATCAATGGGAAGTGCTTTATTGACACATCTTTCGGTGTTATATTTTTCTATTTCCTTCTCTTTATTTTGGATATATTCTTTTAGATATTTCAATTCTGAAAGTGTTCCAATCAGTTCCTTATCGCAAAATTTAATGGTATCAATGTCAAAGTTGATCGCACGTTTAATTCTCCGACCACCCGTTTCTTGCATGCCGCGCCAGTTCTGCACACCGTTTATCATTAAAGAATAAGTTGGGATAGTGGTGACTGTTTTGTCAAAATTTCTGATTTTCACAGTGTTAATAGAAACGTCGATGACATCACCATCAACTTTGAAAGCAGGCATGGTAATCCAGTCTCCCACTCGAATCATATCGTAAGTAGAGACTTGCACGCTTGCGACAAATCCTAAGATTGTATCCTTGAATACTAACATTAGAACAGCGGATATTGCACCTAACCCCGTGAGAAATATCCATGGGGATTTATTAAGTAATATGGAAATTACCAAGATAGTCGCTGCTGCCCAGATGATGATTTTGGCGAGTTGTAAGTAGCCTTTGATCGAGGGGTGATGATCCAATTTCTTAAGTTTGTAATAGCTCCCCATGGCATTTAATAAAGACATCAAAAACCATACAAATGCCAGTACAATATAAGCCATTACCCCAGTTCTAACGACACTAATAAAGTCGTTTGTCCAAGGATGTGTTCCAGTGTTAATCAGGGGGATCAAAATATAGATGGCAATAGCAGGGCTAATCTGTGATAAACGCTGGAAGACATTGAACTTTATAAGTGTTTCCCCCCAGCTAGATCCGGTTTTCGCAAGCACTTTCCGAACAAGGTAAACAATATATGTTTTGGTCAAAAAGTTAACAATCCAAGCAATAATGACAATCAGCAAAATTAATGATAACACAGCTAATACGGTGGCATAAGTTAGGTTTAACTGTAAGTAAATATAAAGGTCTGTGAATATAGAGAGCATAATGTAACCTATTTAGATATTAAGAGGCAGTTGTATTTAAGGTCGTTCAGTCTAGCATTTTTTTATGTAATCAGGTATAAAAAGAGCTTTATTTGATGTTATTTTAATCTTTGCTATAATTAGCATCTATGCGGGCTAATTAGGTGTGCGGCATGTTTATAAAGTTTAGTGTGGCATTTTTATTAGGGGTGTCATTCGTATTTTGTGTATACGGTGGAACGGAATTTTTAAGTGATAGTGACTATTCGTACACTTACCTTTATGAGCAAACGAATCAAGATTGGCACGCAAAAAATTATGAAGAATGGTCTGAAATTATCGTTATTAAGAGCGATGACGCTCAAAAATATATGGATAATCAAAAAGAGCGCCGTCGGGGCATTCATTTGCTTGCCGAAGTAGACGTGAGTGAACAGGATGGGGACACCCCGTTAGTACTTGAGAATATTTGGGGTACTTCTTTTCCGGGGTTTAATTCAGCGAAGTTTGGAATGAAGTACAATTTTGATTAATACCCATAATAAACCAATTTGGCATCTTGGATTGGCTTATGTATATTAAAAAGCTGCGACCCCGCGCGTCTTCATTAGAAACTCTTGACGCTCTTTTGCATGGACGGATAAAGTTGTGGTTGGGTTAGCCAATAAACGCCCAAGCCCAATTTCATCTCCCGTTGCTTGGCAGTAGCCGTAATCACAAGATTTTATAAGCGCTAATGCAAGATTTATTTCAGATGACTCTCTTCCTTTTCGGCTGACAGTCAGCAGATTTTGCTGTTGCATTTCTTGAGCGGTACCCTGATCGTTGAGATCACTATTATTTTCATTTTTTGTGAAATCTTTTTTTAGAAGCGCAATGGAGTCAGCAGCATCCACTCTGGCTTGGGTTAAGATAGATTTGAAAAAGCACAGTTGTGCTTCGTTCATATAGTCGTTTTCATCCATGGACAGTAAGTTTTCTTTTGTTAGCATTTGAGTGCCTTTCCATTAAAAAAACGTCTTTATACCAAAAAATATTAGATTATTCCAGTTTTTATATGCAATCGGACTAAAATAGTTATAAAGGGTTTATGTATAGTGCAGTTAAATAAGTCGAATAGCATTATTTTCGATGGCAATAAGTTTTGCTTTATATAGCGCACCAATGGCCTTTTTATAGGATGATTTGCTCGTCTTAAATGTTTTCTTAATCAGCTCTGGCGGGCTTTTGTCGGTTATAAAAATGGTGCCATCATGTTGTTCGATGTAATCAAGAATTTGTTGAGAAAGGGCATCTATTTTTTTGTACCCTGGTTTTTGTAGCCAAATATCTAGTTTTCCATCAGCTCGAATTTGTTTGATATAGCCTTTGAGTTTGTCGCCACATTGGATGGGTTGAAAAATTTCATCACTATAAAGCATTCCCCAGTATTGATTGTTAACAATAGCGCGAACGCCCATATCGGTTGGGTATTCAATGATTAAATCCACTTCTTGCTTTTCTTCAAAGCCGGTAGCAATGGGATCCAAAAATTCTCCAAGTAGAGCAGAAGCCGCAATACGAGAAGTTTCTTCATCCAAGAATAGCCGTACGAGATAACGGTTTCCAACAACCATACGGTGCTTTTGCTCAGCAAAGGGCATCAGTAGATCTTTGGGTAGACCCCAATCAAAAAAAGTGCCTACAGGGTTACTGTCGATTACTTTTAATAATGCAAACTCTCCCGCCATTGCATAAGGTTTGAGGGCGTTAGCAATAAGGCGATCGCTTGAGTCATGGTAAATAAAAACATTCAGTATATCGTCAATATTGATCTCATTCGGAACTTGTTTCCGAGGGAGCAAGATTTCACCCAAGTCGCCACCATCTAAGTAAACACCAAAGTCAACCTCCTTGCAAACGCGCAATGCATTCATTCTGCCTATTTCTACCATGTGATTTCTCTTGAACATCATTTATTTTTCTTATTATATACATGAAATAACTTAAGGGCACTTTAAAGTATCGCTGTGCATCACAAATTTAATTATTGTTTCTTTATGATTGATGATCTAGGCTTACCAGATATACCATGAGAGGATATTGGGCAGAGAGTGGATAAAATGAAAATGATTCTTATTTCAATTTTTTAGGAATATACATATTTACTACAGGGAGTTATGCAGCCTATACAGGAACAAATAAGAATAAAGCATCATCGGTCAAACAGATGCGTGCAAACCCGGTGGATGATGTGGGTTTTCTCTTAAAAGGTTATATTTCGCAAAGGAACCCAAATGGCAGTTATGAATTTACGGAAGTAGAAACCTATGAAACCATTACATTGGGCATAGACGACAGCGATTTTCTTGAGGAGGAGAACATTTCAGATAGGACGCTTGTCATCATCCATGGCGAGGAAGATAAAGGCAGTTTCACAGGAGCGGAATATGATGTGAAAAAAAATGTTGTTTTATCGTGTTTTAGTTGAGAACAAAACAAAATAGAGGATAAGTTGAGATATTTTAAATACCATGCTATAAATAAATTACAAACATCATAATAGAAACAAAGGCAGATAAAATGTTGAATTATAAGAGCATATTGTACGCAACGAATTTGGATGACAGTTGCAAGCCTGCATTAACGCGCGTCAATGAGTTTGCTGAGAAATTTGGTGCGAAAGTTTATATTATACACGTGGTTAAAAATATTACTTCAACCTATGGTTTTGCTGCAGTGGACTCGCAGGTAGAGTTGAGTTTGGTGGATACTGCTCGCGAGAAGCTGGATGCCTTGCTTAAGTCTGTTGGTATTCCAAGCGATAATGCAACTATTTCTATAGGGCAGGTAACGAGTGCTATTTTGGATCAAGCCGAAGAGTTGAAGGTTGACGTGATTATGCTAAACGGTCAAACCCATAATATTTTTGCCAGAATGCTGTCCACAGAAGACAATATTGTCAACGAAGCCAAATGTGATGTGATTGTGCTTCGTGACTAGTTAATTGAAATCGACCTTTAGCTCGTTTGTGCTGCCTGTTTGGTCACAGGGACTTCATATTTTTTCATGTGCTTTTGCCCATCTTGACTCATCCAAGCCTTGGTGATGAGTGCATCGTTTCCACCATTGTATGAAATGATGGTTTGTTTGAAGACAATGGGGTTTTGCATCGCTTGTGTGTGGGAAGGGTGCTTTATCTTTGTATCAGTTTGCATCGAGGTCTGTTGAAGTTCCATTTGCAGGGCTACTCGTTTTTGCTTGAGCTGCTGCATGGTATTTGCAAAAGCCACATTAAATTGTTTTTGAGCTAAGATCGCTTGCTGTTGTTCCTGATTCACTTGGTCCAACGCTTGATTAAGCTCATTTGTCTTGTCATTATTATTGGAAGCTTGAATTTGAGTTTTATTTACCCATCCAACATTACCTGTTTTTTTGTCGGCAACTTTGATCCAGTTATTTTTTCCTTGAATGATTTCGATAAATTGTGCTTGGTTCTGAGGCGTTACTTTTCCGATTATCTGGCTATCCGTATTTGGTTGGCTGTAAAAGGCCAAGTTTGCGGCGAACGCCATGGGCGTGACGGATAGGATGGCAAGAGATGCAAGTACTTTTTTCATAATAGGCCTCTGTGTAGTTTGTTATTCAGCAAACCCATATAACCAGATGAATGTTAAGGATTTCTTAAATTGAAGGCACTTTAGTAAATTATTTTTTCTCTTGCGTGTATACGGTATCAAAAAATTCCTGAACAGAATTAGCTTTATAGTGTATATCCTTGTGATTCGCATGTTTCATCGCTTTGGGGCACTTATTCTCAATCAGTACTGTTGTCATACCAAGTCTGGCGGCGGGTAATAAATTTTCAGATAAGTCTTCAAAATAAAGGCTTTTATTGGGGTTAATATTGTGGCTAGAGCATAATGCTTCATAGGCATAATCATGAGGCTTTGGGATGAAATTCATGGTGTCGATTGCCACGATACCATCAAAAATGGTATCAAGTTCTAAATGATTAAGTATTCTTTGGGCGTGGCTGACAGAGCTGTTGGTAAAAATAATTTTTTGTTGAGAAAATTCTGAGAGCGTCTGCCGGAGTTTAGGGTTGGCTGAAATTTGTTGCAAAGGCACATCGTGAACAAAATCCAAAAACTCAAGGGGATCAATGTTTTTGTGATGTTTTAAAAGCCCATTAAGCGTGGTTTTATAGGTGACATAGTATTCATGTCTGAGCTTTGCCGCTTCAGTGATTGAAATCTGAAGTTTTGTTTGGATATATTGATTCATTTTATTTTCAATAAGTACAAAAAAGTTAGATGCTTGTTGATAAAGAGTATTGTCTAAATCAAAAATAAGGGTGTCAAAATGCTTCATGTTTGCTGTTGTTAGTCTATGGCCTATTGTGCGGCATTATACTTGCTTTTCTTGCAGATGTACAAAAGCTATGTTTTGAGGCTTTTATGCGGCAATAAACTAACTTTATTCTGTTGGATCCCATGTTTTAACTGTTTGATTGTTATGAAATAAGATTTTATATCTTATTTTAGAATGTCATTGATGTTACATAAATTGTGCTACACTTATGGATAAATAGGAGGTGTGGATGAAATTATATAGTGCAACACAGGTGTTCATGATCGTGGCGACGCTATTGTTGTTGCTTATAATGGTAACACTGGTTGGTTGTACGTTTTTGTTGCCGAGTAAAAAAACACACACCGTTTCTAGTTGGGATAATTTTAAAGATGCGCAAGTGGCTTATAATAAAGTTGTGCCCGGCACAACGACAGTCGAAGAGTTAAAGGTGATCGGATATGATCCTTATACACAACCAAATATAACCATTGAAAATTACCTTAAAGTTCGAAATCGCTTTGACCCTCGACATTCTGGTGCTCAGCTTCCAAAGTTAGTGCATGAGTGTCTAAAGGTGCTAGAGCTGTGTATTGCTTATGTGGCAAATACAGGCTTTGATCATGAGAAACGTGTGGGAAATGTTGTTTTAGATGTGGCTGGGTTTCATCGAAAAACACACGTGAAAGGTTGGGTTTTTGAAGCAATATTTATTATTAACGATAAAGTTGTGGTTTATAAGCTTTGGTCTGGATTGCCTCAGAGGGAAAAATTTGTCACTGATAGTACGCCACTAGGTCCTTTGCAGTCTGTTGGAAGTACCGTGGTGGACAAAATAAACCCACTTTAAAAAGCTTTTTTGCCAATATCTGTGCGAATATATTTGCTTTTCCAGCTGATTTCAAAAGTGAGTGCATAAGCATTTTTGTAGGCATCCTTAATACTGTCGCCAAGTGCGGTTGCACATAACACGCGTCCGCCATTTGTCAGGATGGTGTTGTCAATGGATTTTGTGCCTGCATGGAATATTTTATTCCTTTTTCCATCATCGCTATCTAAACCCGTAATTATTTCTCCTGTGGGGTATTGCTCAGGATAGCCTTTCGTTGCTAGCACAACTCCTAACGCTGCCTGAGAAGACCAATGCGTTTCCATCCCTTTAAGGTTTCCTTCAATGGCAGCAAGAGCGAGTTCAACTAAGTCTGATTCCATACGCATCATAATAGGTTGTGTTTCAGGGTCGCCAAAACGACAGTTATATTCAAGCGTTTTAACCTTTCCATTCGGGGCAATCATTAAACCGGCATATAGGAATCCTTTGTATGGTGATCCGTCCTCTTTCATTCCTTTAAGTACGGGGTTTATGATGGTTTTCATGACTTCGTCATGGATAGCCTGATTTACAACAGGTGCTGGGGAGTAAGCGCCCATTCCGCCAGTATTGGGTCCTTTGTCGCCATCATCTCGCGCTTTGTGGTCTTGTGAGGTTGCCATAGGTAGGGCCGTTTCTCCATCACAAAGCACAATAAAACTCGCTTCTTCGCCCACTAAAAACTCTTCGATAACCACTTCGGATCCTGCATTGCCAAAACGATTTCCTGATAGCATGTCTTTTACGGCTTCCTCGGCTTGAGTATAAGCTTCTGCAATAATCACGCCTTTCCCCGCGGCAAGGCCACTTGCCTTAATGACAATGGGGAAGCTTTGGCTTTGTAAGTAATCTAATGCGGGTCTTATCTCTGTAAAGTTTTCATAAGTGGCTGTTGGAATGCCATGTTGCTTCATGAAATCTTTACTAAAAGCTTTTGAGGATTCCAGCCGAGCTGCTTTTTGCACGGGACCAAGGCAGGGTAAATGGTGGGCATCAAACTTATCAACAATGCCGAGGCTAAGCGGAAGTTCAGGGCCTACAATGGTTAGGGCGATTTTATTTTCTTTGGCAAACTGTATTAATTTTTCAATTTCAGTCACGCCAATATTGATATTAGAAACTTTATTTTCTCGTTCAGTGCCCGCATTTCCTGGGGCGACATAAACATGTGTCACTTTGCTAGATTGGGCAACTTTCCATGCAAAAGCATGTTCTCGCCCCCCATTGCCAATAATCAAAACTTTCATGCGTAACCCTCGATTTTTTTTCGTGTGAAGAATAGACTGCAAACAGTTTATGAGATAATTACATTTTTGTGAAAGGATATATATATGCAAAGCTCATGTAAAACACAATTTAAGAGTGTAAACATTGTGATGATGGCAGGTGGAACTGGTGGGCACGTTTTCCCAGCATTAGCGGTTGCTAGAGCATTGAAACAGGAAGGGGCTACTATTTCTTGGCTAGGTACAGAAGTAGGTATTGAGGCACAGATTGTGCCAAGTGAATTTCCTATAGACTATATTAGTATCAAAGGTATTCGTAAAAAATCTAAGCTTGCAAAGTTAATGTTTCCTTTGCTGTTGTTAAAGGCGATTGTGCAGTCTTTTACATTTCTAAGAAAGCGCCAAGTAGATTTGGTGATCGGCTTTGGAGGCTATGCCTCTGGACCTGGGGCATTGGCGGCGAGGCTGATGTTTAAACCTGTGCTAATTCATGAGCAAAATGCAAAAGCAGGCATGACAAATCGCTATTTAGCTAAAATTGCCAAACATATCATGTGTGCCTTTCCAAGCTCAGACTTTTCACAGAAAAAAACCACAGTCGTTGGGAACCCAATTAGAAGTAATATTTTGGCAGTGGGTCATCAGGTGCGAGATTTTAACCAACTTAAGCTAAATGTGCTTGTGCTAGGCGGCAGTCTTGGGGCGCAAATATTGAATGATATTGTGCCCAAGGCAATTGCACTTATTCCAGAATTAGCTCGTCCTAATGTGTGGCATCAAAGTGGTGATAAGTTATTTGAAAATGCCCAAGAAAATTATGAATCTTCAAGTGTTATAGCAGAAGTCACGCCCTTCATTAAAAAAATATCAGAAGCTTATGCTTGGGCAGATGTCGTTATTTGTCGGTCTGGCGCCTCTACTGTCTCTGAGGTGGCGGCAGTTGGGCTTCCTGCTATTTTTGTCCCCTATCCCCATGCAGTAGATGATCATCAATTTCATAATGCCCAAGTCCTAGTGAGGGCAAAAGCTGCGAGCTGCATTCGACAAGAAAATTTTTCGCCTGAGAGATTGTCTGCATTTATTCGAGCCTGGGATTTGGATCGGGCGGCATTGTCTGAACAATCATCACATGCAAAAGGTGTCGCAATGACTGATTCGGTTGAAAAGGTGCTGAGTATCGTCAAAGAAGCAATTTGATTGATTTTAAGCCGTAATAAATATAAGCTGTTTTCTAATTTAATTTGTTTAATTAAAAAATTGAAATAAGGACGAGTAAAGATGAAAGATAATTTAGGTAACCTGATGCAACAGGCGCAAAAAGTACAAGAAAAAATGAAGAAAATGCAAGATGATCTTGTGAATATGGAAGTTCATGGTGAGTCTGGGGCTGGGCTAGTTAAAATCATCATGACAGGAAAGCATGATATTAAGCGTGTAAGCATTGATGATTCTTTAATGACGGAAGATAAAGAAATTTTGGAAGATCTAATCGCTGCGGCGATTAATGATGCCGTTCGTAAAGTAGAAGCAGCTTCTCAAGGAAAAATGGGTGATATGACGGCAGGAATGGGTCTTCCAGCAGGGTTTAAATTACCATTCTAATGAATGCTTTTTCTCCAACAACACTCAGACTTATACAGGCATTGAAAGCGATGCCTGGCATTGGGCGTAAGTCAGCACAACGACTCGCGTTACATTTGTTGGATAAAGATCGGGATGCCGCTGCAAATATTCAGGTAGCGATTGCTGATGCGCTAGATAAGGTTGAATATTGTCGAAAATGCCAACTGTTATGGGACTCAGAAATTTGTAGTATTTGTACGGACCTTAAGCGAGATAATGGGCTGCTGTGTGTTGTCGAGTCTCCTTTGGATATGATGGCAATTGAAGAGTCTATGGCATATCGGGGACGCTATTTTATCCTTAATGGTAAGATTTCGCCGTTAGATGGTATTGGTCCCACAGAACTAAAATTGCCACTACTGCAAGAAATGGCGCAAGAGTCTAAGGAGCTTGTGTTGGCAATTAGCCCGACGGTTGAAGGAGATGCAACCGCTCACTTTATTGCAGAAATGTTTAAAAATGGTGACCAAAAAATCACTCGAATAGCTTATGGTGTCCCTTTTGGAGGGGAGCTGGAGTATTTGGATCAACAAACACTTTTCCATGCTTTTTCATTCCGCGCAGACATTTAAATAAATGCATCCGTTCTTCAAGGTGGTTATTTGTACAACTACATGTAATTAAAAGGTTTTAATCGAATGATGAGTCCTCTTTAATAGACAATGGCGGCAGTGTCTAAATTGATGAAATTTGCTGAACAAATTGTTTGACAACAAGTATTTTGGCGCTATAATCCTTATTCACGTTCACAAGAATGGTTGTGGCGTTATGATATTTAACAAGAGAATTTAACTGTAAACGAAAGTTTAAATTAAGAAGACTTTGAGTAAGTAATAAGTTAGAGATTAAACTGAAGAGTTTGATCCTGGC
>CAUZSH010000051.1:0-15211 GCA_963582935.1 Gammaproteobacteria bacterium | reverse complement strand
CGGTACGGAGGTGGGCGTCTGAGGAAAAACCATCTGCGAGGGTAGTGATTCGATTTTGGCAGGAGCCAAAATCTTCTATGAACGACCGAGCAACACGCTTTTGCCTGCCATACTTATTGATATGGTTAAAAAACTTGATTCAAGCAGGTGAAAAAGACAAAAACTAGAAATCTGTAATTTGGATTGGGTTATGTATACAGCTATTGCTGGCTCTGCCCACCTAAAGAACGTCGTAAATAATGCGTTAACGCATCTAAAACATCCTCTTGCACCTGTTTTTCTGATTGCGCTGCATCAATTTTAATTGCATGATCACTCTGTTGACAAAGTTGCAGATAAATCTCACGAGCACGATTAAAAAACTCAACCTTCTCCTCTTCAAAACGATCAATATTTTGCCGAGCTTGAATACGAGATAAGCCGATTTCGGGAGGCACATCTAAATAAAGTACCAACCCTGGCTGGCACGCCGATAAAAATACATCGTCTAACTGCTTCACTTGTTCAAGCGATAAGGAACGCCCACCACCTTGGTACGCCATACTTGACCAGTTAAAGCGATCTGAAATGACCCAAAATCCTTTTTCTAGCGCAGGCTCAATCAACCTTTTAACATGCTGCAACCGGCTCGCATACATTAACAACAATTCTGACTCCGGGCACAATGATTCTTGTTCAAATTTTTCGATCAACAATCCCCGAATTTTTTCCGCAAGAAAAGTACCCCCTGGTTCCCGCGTAAATACTGCTTTTTGAGTCCCACTCAGGTTATTAAAGAAGGTTTTAACTGCTGCAATTACCGTGCTTTTCCCTGCACCCTCTAGCCCTTCGATTGCAATAAACTTTTGTCTATGTGCCACCACTTATGCTCCCACTATTTCTTTTTTCTCTAGGCTCTTTCTTTTTCCAGCCCGTTTCTTTAATTGCTAATGCAACCAATAACGCAATCACCATGCAAATAGGCAACATATGATACGCAACCGAATAACCCGATGCGCTCTGAATACTGCCGAAAATATTTTGAGCAATCGCACCCCCACCCATTATTAGAATGGAGCCTAACGCATTTGCCGTTGCGGTTAAGGTTGGATCATTGGACTCCGCAATCACAGGATAACCAATATTCTGCGCACTTGTCACCACGCCGATCGCAAAAAATATCACCATCAACCACAAGTAGCTTAACCCTGGAATATAGAGTAGTAACATCACCCCCAGTGAAGCAATAGCACCCAAAATCATCAAAGGTTTGCGATACCCCCAACTATCTGACCACTTCCCAACGAAAGGGCCTGCCACCATAAAACCAATGAAAATCATAGATGCTGTATTTGCGGCCTGCAAAGGTTCAATATGAAAAATGGTTTTCAAATAATCCTGCCCAAAAGCAAAGTCTAAAATCATAATGGGTAAATTTAATAATGAGACATACAATCCTGCTAACCAATTTTGTGGATTTTTAGCGACTTTTGCTAACGCTTGAAAAATAGATAATGCAGGCTTATCAGCGCGGTCTCCCGTGGTGTTTTTAGGCGCCTCTTTTACACCTAAAACAATTAATACCAAAATCACAACACCTAAGGCAATGTTGACAATTTGAACACTTGCACCAGAGCCGAAATAATCATACAAAATTTTACCAATACTATTCCCAAATAATCCACCACACATTCCAAGCGTAATCGCAACACTAATTGGAAACCCCGCCTTATTCGCAGAAAATAATGTGGTCGCAATACGCAACGATGCCAACAAAGAAAAGGCACCCGCACAGCCAACGACCAACATACACGCATAGGCTAAAAAAGTATTGTGTGCAAATAACAATCCCAGCGCACCAAGAATCATAATGCCCACATTAATACAAAGCACTTTTTTGGTTGAAAACTTATCTAGGATCATGCCTGCAGGAATAAAAATAATCACATTACCAATCAAATACATGGAGGTAAACAACCCATAGGATTCGATATGAAACTTCGCCACATAAAAATCATGCAAAGTATTATTTAAAGATAATTGAATAAACCAATAGAAGAAAAAAAGTGCAGTGGCAATAACCGAAACCCAAGCACGTGCCGATGATTGTTGTGTTTGACTCATTTTTTAAACCCCATTTTATAATTGTTTCTTAATAATGTTTTGCGACTATTTCATTTCCAAGTAGATTATCTAACAGCTCACTTGCTCCAAACCGAAAAGTATTATTTGAGATATATGCCTCGCCCAATAGATCTTGTGCAGTAGATAGGTACTGACAAGCATCCTCATAGGTTCGAACGCCGCCTGATATTTTACAGCCAACTAGACGATTATTCATCTATTAAGGCATCTCTGAAAATAGGGCATCCACAAAATCACTCGCATTAAATACACGCAGATCATCAATACTCTCTCCAATGCCAATATAACGAACAGGAAGCTCAGTTTTCTTTGCAATCGCAAAAATCACGCCCCCTTTTGCCGTGCCATCCATTTTGGTCAGAGTAATCCCTGAAACGTTCACCGCCGCCTTAAATTGTTCTGCTTGACTCAGTGCATTTTGCCCTGTGCCCGCATCCAATACCAACATAACCTCATGTGGCGCTTCTTGCTCTAATTTCTTAATAACCCTCACAACTTTTTTAAGTTCATCCATAAGATTATGCTTTGTATGAAGCCGACCTGCCGTATCCGCAATGAGCACGTCAACGCCTCTTGATTTTGCGGCTTGAATTCCATCAAAAATAACCGAAGCACTGTCGGCACCAGTATGTTGCGCCACCACAGGCACATCATTTCTAGCGCCCCATTCTTGTAATTGTTCAACTGCCGCTGCACGAAAAGTGTCGCCTGCTGCTAACATGACTGAATGCCCCTCATCCAAAAACTTTTTTGCCATTTTTCCAATCGTTGTTGTTTTGCCAGCCCCATTAATCCCCACCATCAAAATCACGTATGGTTTCTTTTCTGTCTGTATCTGTAAGGGAACCGAGCTTGGCGTAACAATTTCAAGTAGTTTTGTTTTCAGTAATTTGGTCAAATCTTCCATGGTTTGCAGTTCATTACGAGACACTTGGCTACGGATTGCCTCCATGATTTCTTCTGTTGCATCCACACCAATATCTGCGGTAATAAGTTGCATTTCAACATCATCAATAAGGTCTTCATCAATAATTTTTTTACCTAAGAGTAGGTTTGAAAAAGAACTGCCAAATTTTCCCGACGTTTTTTGCAAACCCTTTTTAAGTCGGCTAAAAAAATGGCGCTTCTCAGGCACAGAAATCTCTGACTGCAACGACACATTATCCTCAACCTTTTCTGCTGCCGCTTCTTCCTTTAATCGAGCAATTTCAACTTGATCTGCTTGAGCTTCATCTTCTTTTTTTGGTGGCGTAGAAGATTTAAATAACCGAAAAACACTCATAATACACAGGCGCCAAGTATTGATATCATAATTTGACCTTAATTTTAGCGGTTAACCCCACTAATTAACAGTTATTTTGTTATTTTTACCTTCTCGCTAATCCGTATCTGCTACAGCAAAACCTTGATGAATAGACATGAACCTTTCTTGAAATTTTCAACAACATGAAGTAGCCTGGCATGTAGATTCACTACAATATCGGTATAAAAATATTATGGAAAAAATTTGGCTGAAACATTACCCAAAAGATGTGCCACATGAGATTGACTTCAACCCGAAAACCAGTCTTGTAGGTTTATTCGAAGAAGCTGTCACTAAATATGCGACCAAACCCGCAAATGAATGTATGGGGAAAACGCTTTCTTATCAAGAACTTGATTTATTAAGTACTGATTTCGCTTCCTATTGTCAAAATGTCTTAGAACTTACGAAAGGAGATAAACTGGGCATCATGTCGCCAAATTTATTGCAATACCATATTGCCTTATTTGGTGCCTTAAAAGCCGGTTTAGTTGTGGTGGGCATCAACCCAATGTACACCCCTAAAGAGCTAGAATATCAGTTTCAAGATTCAGGAATAAAAGCACTTGTCGCACTGGACTTTTTTGGTGAAACCATCGAGAGAACACTTAAACTAGTACCTGTTGAACATGTTATTCTAATGTCTGTAGGAGATTGCCATGATTTTCCCAAACGCCAGATCATTAACTTTGTTGTAAAGCATGTCAAAAAAGCCATTAAACCCTTTCATATCCCACAAGCTATTCAATTTCGAGATACCCTCAAACAAGGCGCCTCGCAAACTTTTACAAAAGTAAGCACTGTCGGTAACGATTTAGGATTTCTTCAATATACCGGCGGCACTACTGGTAAATCAAAAGGGGTAATGCTCACACATTCAAACATTGTTTCTAATATTCTTCAAGTCTCCACCGCACTACGCCCTCTTGTGTTAGAAAATGAGATTTGGCTTGCACCTCTACCCATGTTTCATATTTTTGCGCTCACTGCATCCTTTGTACCTTTATATTTTGGACATAAAAATGTTTTCGTGCCAAACCCTCGCGATCTGCCTACGTTTATTAAAATTGCAAAATCAACACCTTTCACGGTTATGACTGGCGTTAATACTCTATTTAGTGCACTTGCACATAACCCTGACTTCCAAACGGGTGAATATAGCAGTCTGAAGATGACTTGGGCAGGTGGGATGCCCGTGCAAAAGCATGTGGCTGAAAAATGGCATGAGGTCACGGGCTGCGTCCTGCACGTCGCCTATGGATTAAGTGAGACCTCACCTGGCGTTTCTGCTGATTTTTATAATACACCTAAATTTAGTGAGTCTATTGGACACCCTCTCCCCAGCACCAATATAGAGATTCGCAATGTTGACACCAATGAAATGGTACCCATTGGAGAATCTGGAGAAATATGCGTCAAAGGGCCTCAAGTTATGCCAGGATATTGGAATAAGCCTGAGGAAACAGAGAAAGCACTGATTGATGGCTGGTTAAAAACGGGCGACATTGGTATTATGGATGAAACGGGTCGCGTTAAAATTGTTGATCGGGTTAAAGATATGGTTATCATCTCTGGTTTTAATGTCTATACCGTCGAAGTGGAACATGTTATCAGCCTTATTCCAGAAGTATTAGATGTCGCCATTATCGGACTACCATCGAAAAGATCTGGAGAGTTGCTTAAAGCACACATTATTCTAAAACCTGAACGACATCTCACTGCCGAACAAGTGATCAAACATTGTCGCGAGCACCTCACTCGATACAAAGTACCAAAGCTTATTGCCTTCAATGAAGCCCTTCCTCTTAGCCCTGTGGGTAAAATATTAAAAACAGAATTACGGAAGCTTCCCGAAAACATTAAACATGTCGAGCAAAATCAATAGCATACATAACATATTGATTTTTCTGCTTTTTTTGTACGCCAAGCTGTCAATATCAATCTCAAAAATAAAGTTAAATATTCTGCTAAAGATTTCTCGTATCCATTGCTAAACTGGACAGTAGACTTTCAGTTTATGCGTGATACAAAATGACTACAAAAACCTCGACTCAAGATATCCCTCTTCAAGATGCCTCTTTAGATATTTGGCAAAATAAATATTGCTTAAAGACCGCAAAAGGCGAGATCGTTGATAAAAATATCGAAGATACCTACCAACGTGTAGCACGCGCTATTGCAGACGTTGAAAAAACAAAGTCACTGCAAGATAAATACTATAAAGAATTTTTGTGGGCGTTACGTCACGGCGCTATCCCTGCGGGTCGCATCATTTCCAATGCTGGCGCTGCCGAACATAAACCTGCCACCTCTACCATTAATTGTACTGTATCTGGCACCATCCATGACTCCATGGATAACATCCTAAGCAAAGTACATGAAGCAGGCTTAACCCTTAAAGCAGGCTGTGGTATTGGCTATGAATTTTCAACACTTCGTCCAAAAGGCGCTTTTGTGGTGGGCGCAGGCGCCACTACTTCAGGCCCACTTTCTTTCATGGATATTTATGACAAAATGTGTTTCACCGTGGCATCTGCCGGTGGCAGGCGTGGCGCGCAAATGGGCACTTTTGATATTGGGCATCCTGATGCCATCGATTTTATTCGTGTGAAACGTGAAGATGGTCGTCTTCGCCAATTTAATCTCTCTCTACTTATTACTGCAGACTACATGAATGCCGTTGAGACAGATAGTGACTGGAAACTTTCTTTCCCGATCACAGAAAAGCAACGCAAAACTCAAAATATTATTCTTAACGATCCTGAGCAAGTGGTTTGGCGTGATTGGCCGACAAAAGATAACTATATCACTGATGATTCTGGGTTGGTCGCTTGCAAGATATATCGCACCATCAAGGCTCGTCGCTTGTGGGACATGATCATGTCTTCCACCTATGATTATGCTGAGCCTGGTTTTATTTTGATTGACAAAGTCAATGAAGATAATAATAACTGGTTCTGTGAATCTATCCGTGCCACGAACCCCTGTGGTGAACAACCCCTTCCTCCTTATGGTTCTTGTCTTCTTGGCTCTATCAACCTCACCAAATTTGTCTTAAACCCCTTTACAAACCATGCTAAATTTGACTGGAACACTTACGATAAGGTCATTCGTATCTTTACTAGAATGCTAGACAATGTCGTAGAAATAAACGGATTACCCTTAGAACAGCAACGTCATGAAATCATCAGTAAACGCCGTCATGGCATGGGATTTCTTGGTCTTGGATCCACATTGACCATGTTAAAACAAAAATATGGTTCCAAGTCTTCGCTTGAATTCACCGAAAAAGTTGCCAAAGAAATGGCGGTTATCGGTTGGGAGGAAGCCCTAAATCTTGCCAAAGAAAAAGGCGTGGCGCCCATATTGGAACAAACCTATGTCATCACCGAAAAAATGATGCGCTTGCGCCCAGAGATACGTCGAGACGGCTATAAAACTGGCGACAAGGTTAAAGGCAAGCTGCTTCATGCGAAATACAGTCGCTATATGCAACGCATCGCAAAAGAAAACCCTGAATTGATCGAAGCACTGACAGAACATGGTGCACGCTTCACACATCACACCTCTATTGCGCCAACAGGCACCATATCTTTATCTCTTGCCAATAATGCCAGTAATGGTATTGAACCAAGTTTCGCACATCACTATGCCCGAAACGTCATCCGTGTAGGCAAAAAAACCAAAGAAAAGGTAGATGTTTTTTCATTTGAATTACTGGCTTATCGCGCCTATATAAACAAAAATGCCATGCCTTTTAGCAATGATCCAAAAGACAAATTACCCGATTACTTCATTTCTGCGGATGACATTTCTCCAATGGAGCATGTGGATGTACAAGCTGCCGCACAAAAATGGGTGGATTCTAGCATTTCAAAAACCGCAAATATACCCACTGATTTTGACTATGAGCAATTTAAAGATATTTACATGTACGCCTATAAAAAAGGCCTGAAAGGTTGCACTACCTTTAGGTTTAACCCAGAAGTCTTCCAAGGTGTACTGGTGAAAGAAGAAGACTTAAGAAACACAACTTATCGCTTTACACTGACTGATGACTCCATCATCGAGTTGAAGGGAAATGACGAAATTGAATATGACGGTGAAATGCATACCGCCGCAAACTTATACGATGCCTTAAAAGAAGGCTACTACGGAAAATTTTAAAAACGAGGAAAAATTATGGCCGTTAGAATAGAAAAACAAATCGTGGGTTTTAATATTGTCAAAGATGATGACAAACTAACCGACACGGTGTCAACAAAAAAGAAAGCAAAAGCGCCAGAGCAAATGAGTGAAACCATTAAGCGCCCAGAATCTTTATTAGGGGAAACATATAAAATTAAGCCACCTCATGCTGAGCACGCACTGTATGTCACCATTAATGACATCGTGCTTAATCAGGACACAGAGCATCAAACACGCCGCCCTTTTGAAATCTTCTTAAGCTCTAAGAATATGGAACATTTTCAATGGACGATTGCATTGACTTTGATCATTTCCTCTGTCTTTCGCAAAGGTGGTGACATCACTTTCTTAGTGGATGAGCTACGTTCTGTCTTTGATCCAAATGGCGGATATATGAAGCGTGGTGGCAAATATGTGCCATCCTTGGTTGCTGAGATTGGGGATGTCATTGAACGCCATCTTAAGAAAATTGGCATGATTCAAGAAGATGGTTTAGATGACGCACAAAAAGATTTTATTGCTAAAAAGAAAGAAGAATTAAAATTAAAAACCAATGCCAATGACGACTATTCACCATTTCCCGCAACCGCTGAAGTCTGCACCAACTGCAGCACCAAAGCAATGGTGAGAATGGATGGCTGCTTAACTTGCTTGAGTTGTGGTTATTCTAAATGCGGTTAACATAATCACATCATGCTTTTCGGCATTTCTATATCAAAATGCTTATAAGCATGCTTCGTGGCAACACGTCCTCTTGCGGTTCGCATAATATAGCCTTGCTGAATCAGATAAGGCTCAATCATATCTTCAATTGTACCCCGTTCTTCACTAATGGCAGCCGCCATGGTGTCAATGCCTACAGGACCACCTGAAAACTTTTCAATCAAAGTTAATAAATAACGATGATCCATGTGATCAAAACCCACTGGATCTACATTGAGCATAGACAATGCCTTATCTGCCACCTTTACATCTACCACATCATTGGCTTTCACTTGGGCATAATCACGAACACGACGCAACAAACGATTGGCAATACGAGGTGTTCCTCGCGAACGTTTGGCAATTTCCTTTGCGCCTGCTGATTCTATTTCAATATTAAGCAATCTTGCTGAGCGCTCAATAATATGAGACAAATCCTCTACACTATAGAATTCAAGGCGCTGCACGATACCAAAACGATCTCGCAAGGGTGACGTCAGTAAACCCGCTCTGGTCGTTGCGCCCACGAGCGTAAATGGCGGCAAGTCCAATTTAATAGATCTTGCTGCTGGACCTTCACCAATCATAATATCGAGCTGAAAGTCTTCCATGGCAGGATATAAAATTTCTTCAACAACAGGACTTAAACGGTGTATTTCATCAATAAATAGCACATCATTTGGTTCAAGGTTTGTCAACATTGCGGCTAAATCACCCGCTTTTTCTAACACAGGTCCTGATGTTTGCTTTAAGGTAACTTCCATTTCATTGGCAATAATATGAGAAAGTGTCGTTTTTCCTAAGCCTGGAGGGCCAAATATCAAAACATGATCTAAGGATTCAGAACGCATCCTCGCCGCCTCAATAAAAATCTCCATCTGCTCTCGAACCGTTGGCTGCCCTTGATATTCAGCTAAGGTTTTAGGGCGAATAGCGCGATCAATCACTTGCTCGTCTTTTTGGGTGGTGCCTGAAATAATGCGATCTGTCTCGATCATGATGTAAGCTACACAGTACAGGTAAGGTAATATCTAAATTATAACATTCAAGCTGATTATTTGATTGTGTATTCTTAGATATTTTTTTAAAGTTTCATCAATATACTTGTATTTTATATAAGTTTGTACTTAAATTAGCATTGGTATTAACAAGTTAGTGGGGTGCTACTATGTCAAGTAACTGCGAGAATAAAACATGTTATATAAAAGCTTCTTTTGCAATTGGGTTAACCTGGGCACTTGGTGTTTTTGTAATGGGAATACTCGCATGGTTATGTGGTTATGGCCTAGCGATGGTTGGATTATTTAGCTCTATTTATATCGGTTATGCGCCTACGTTTCTAGGGAGCATCATTGGTGCAGTATGGGCTTTCTTTGATGCTTTCTTTTTTGTGCTTATTGCAATGCTGATATATTGCTGTTTATCTAAATGCTGTAAGTCTTAAAATATTTTAGCCGACAACTTCTTTTGAAACATCAAAGCCAAAACCCTGAGCAATTAAATACTTAATCCGCTTCTGCTGAACATCAAAAGGCAAAGCCTCTTCTGGCTCATAAACACGGTATTTCTTAACGTAACAATCTCGGGCTACTTGCGACCAATTCACTTCAAGCTCAGATAACGTCGCCTCATAAGTATCCTTATCAATCCCTTTTTGCATAATGGCTTGATAAATGCGATTCGAGCCTCGAAGTTTGCTCAATTGCGCACGACAGAAACATTCGGCAAAACGCTCATCAGATTGCCATCCACTAGTGATGAGTTCATCAAGCAGTATATTGCTTTCTTCTTCTGAGACTTGACGTTGTTTTAATTTTTGGAGTAGCTCAAAGCGAGAGTATTCTCGCCGGCTAAGTAAATAATAAAGATATGACTTGTGGCTAGTTTGCACTTAATTCCAGTTCGCCCTCTTTTTCTTTTTTAGGTGCATCTTTCCCTGCTTTATTTTTTGCAGGCAATAAAATTTCACGAAGTGTAACTTCAAGCTTATCACGCATTTCAGGGTGCTCTTTAAGGTAAGTACGAACATTATCCTTACCTTGACCAATACGATCGCCATTATAGCTATACCAAGCGCCTGCTTTATTAATCAATTCATGCTTCACACCCAAATCAATTAGCTCGCCTTCAAGCGAGGTTCCTTCACCATATAAAATGTCAAATACAGCCTGTTTAAAAGGTGGGGAAACTTTATTTTTAACCACTTTAACCTTGGTCTCATTTCCAAGAATTTCATCGCCTTTTTTAATGGGGCTACCACGACGAATCTCAATACGGACAGAAGCATAGAATTTCAAGGCGTTTCCACCTGTTGTTACTTCTGGGTTCCCAAACATTACACCAATTTTCATACGAAGTTGGTTGATGAAAATAACCAGCGTATTAGAGCGCTTAATGTTTGCGGTAAGCTTACGTAAAGCTTGAGACATCAAACGCGCCTGTAGACCCATATGAGAGTCCCCCATATCACCATCAATCTCTGCTTTTGGCGTTAGGGCTGCCACAGAATCAATCACCACCACATCAACCGCAGCGGATCGTACCAACATATCTACAATTTCAAGTGCTTGCTCACCGGTATCTGGCTGAGAGACGATTAAATCATCAAGATTAACACCCAATGCTTCTGCATAAACAGGATCTAAGGCATGCTCTGCATCAATAAAAGCGGCTGTACCACCTTTTTTCTGACACTCTGCCAATACTTGCAAGGTTAACGTTGTTTTACCAGAAGATTCTGGTCCATAAATTTCTACCACACGTCCCTTTGGCAAGCCGCCTATCCCTAAAGCGACATCCAAACCAATAGAACCTGTTGAAATCGCCTCAATGTCTCTAACAATCCCTTCATCTCCCATTCTCATGATAGACCCTTTACCGAACTGGCGCTCTATCTGAGAAAATGCCGCGTCTAATGCTTGTTGTTTTTTACTGTCCATATTTGCCTCTTGTTGAATGAAAAAACTTACCCTCGAACTATACCAAAATTAATGCTTACTCTCGCGGTCTGACAGGATGATTTATCAATTTTCTCCTGTTGAACTCTCCATGCCAATGGAAACATTTGAATTCCAAGTATTATTTACTTTCTGCCCCATATTTCTATTAATATTAGAAGGTTGATTCGGGTTATATTCTGTATTCCCAAAACCTTGTTCAGGCCAAGGATCAAAATAACACCCTCCCGCAATATCATTACAGTATCGCCCAGGCCTAACGGTCATTTTGACATTGGTAGATGACTTTTTATTCCCATCAAAATACTGCGGTGCCATTTCTAATTTTGACTTCTTTGGGTCATTAACCTCCGTAAGATTCACATTCACTGGCACCACAATTTGAGTAGTCGAATAACCCAACTTTTCTAGGTTTACAGGCTGATTATCCGCCGAAACACTAAATGGTAAGAATGCAAGCAATATGGCAAAATAAATACACTTCATCTTATTTCCAAATATAAAAATTCAACTCTCCACCATAGTAAATTTTTATAAATCAAAAACCTATCACATCATCTTTTTTATTCTCAAATATTTTGTTTGGAAAAACACCTTTTATGTTTAAGTTTATAGCAGATCTTCGCTAGACTTGCTCATATGAGATCTTACCTTGGAGCGTGCAACCGACATGAAAGAATCACACGGCAATAATGTTATTGCGTTCCCCGATACTCAACCCCCATCTCGTGGTGAAATGGTCTTAATGAATGCAAGCTTGTTGCGAGTATTTGCAAAAATAGAGAACGATACCACTCATCAAGTCGCGCTTGAAATTATCAAGTATTGGCAACAAATAGACCTCCAAAATATCTCAGAAAATCTGGGGATCTCTATCTTTTGCGTCCGCAGGGCCATCATAGAGCTAGAAAAACTAGGACTCCTTAGCCATCAAAATCACCGTTACAAACTTACCATCTCTTTAGGACACCTTTAAAATTAAGGTTATTGCTGTATATTTGTACTCAACACACCAAAAATCGCTTATACTCCCGCCTGTAATTTAACGTAATAAAGGAATATTCTGTGAACACATCATTAATTATCGGCGTCATCATTATTGTTGCAGTCGTTGTCATCATCTCATCCACGGTTAAAATCGTCCCACAAGGGTATGAGCTCATTTTAGAGCGCTTCGGTCGCTACAAAACCACTCTAAGACCTGGGCTTAACCTTATCATGCCCATCATGGATAGAGTTTCAAATAGAGTTAACGTCAAAGAGTGCGTATTAAATGTTTCTCGCCAAGAAATTATCAGTAAAGATAATGCAAGCGTTGAAGTCGATGGCGTTGCTTACTTCCAAGTTTTGGACTCACGCAAATCGACATATGTCATTAATAATCTTATCTATGCACTCGAAAACTTAGTCCTTACCAATATCCGTACTGTATTAGGGTCCATGGACTTAGATGAAATGCTTTCTAAGCGTGACAGCATTAATGCAAGACTTCTCAGAGTTTTAGATGAAGCAACGGACCCATGGGGTGTTAAAATTGTTCGTGTTGAAATTAAAGATATTTCACCACCTAAAGACCTCTTAGATGCCATGGCGCAACAAATGAAAGCTGAGCGTGTAAAACGTGCTGAAATCTTAAAAGCTGAAGGGGTTAAGCTATCTCAAATTCTAGAAGCCGAAGGGATCAAGCAAGCAGCCATCCTTGCGGCAGAAGCAGACAAAAGAACCCAAGAACTTGAGGCTGAAGGATTGAAAGCGGCTAAGTTCCGTGCAGCGGAAGCACTTGAAAGAACCTCAGCTGCCGAAGCGATTGCAACCAAGCAAGTATCCGATGCAATTGAAAGTGGAAACATTCAAGCAATTCAATACTTTGTTGCTCAAAAATATATTGACGCGCTGGGTCAAGTTGCCTCATCACCGAACTCCAAAACCATCATGATGCCATTAGAAGCTTCTAGTGTGATCGGATCTGTTGGCGGTATTGGGGAATTACTGAAAGATATGGGTATCGGAAAATAGAAAGGAGTTGCAGACATGGTTTACTGGCACTGGCTAATTTTAGGTGGCGTGTTCCTCATTGCTGAGGTGGCTTCATTCACGACATTTTTTCTATTTTTTGCCATCTCAGCCTTTATTATGGCCACTATCACCGCTCTGTTTCCTGAAATTATATTGACCTGGCAGCTTTTTATTGCCGCTATCCTAACGGTTCTTTCCTGTATCTGCTTTTATATCGTTTATAAAAAACGGCGTGTACATTCCGCTGCGAATGACGTCAATGATCGACTAAAACAATACATCGGAATGACCGTTACGCTTACTGAAGATGCACAAAATGGGATTAGCAAAGCCAAAGTTGGTGATACACTGTGGCGCGTAGAAATTACTGGTGGATTAAAGGGCGATCAAGTTAAAATTTGCTCCTACTATTCCACAACATTTATTGCTGAAAAAGTACCCTCTAAATAACAACCTATTGATAAATAAAGAATAAATTATAAAATAATCATTTATTTACAACTCTTCAGCCATTATTATTAGAGTCGTGACTGTGGTTGATAGTTCAGCGCTCTCCATTCGCCTCTCCAATCACAGATCACACCAATAATTTTATTGCTAATCATCGTTAGCTTCTATCATTTTAAAAAATAACGACATGACTTTACGGGTATAACAATAAGCATCCTTATGCATACTTTCTCTTGGACCCGCAATATTAAGCGTTGGCGCTTGCCCTAAATTTTTGCTAAAATTATAGAGTCTTTTTGCTGCCCTCTCTGTGGCAATTTCATCAGCATCAACTAATAAATAAGAAAAATATATAATCAACGTTCTATCAGAATCTATAACATTTTGACGCGTTCGCTGTAAATAATCTCCACCTATAAGCTCTTGCAAAGGGTATTTTTTAGAAATAATGCCATCTTCTGCCTGCCTTCTGGACACCAGCCACCACAGGATATTCCTTCACTTAAAGCTGCATCCAAAGCACCTCTATCTACACCTGTTTGACCGCCAGATACTATTTTCATTAAACACGCCTATTACAAATTATCAATGCTAAATTATAGTCATAACTATGACTCCATGTCATATCAACGCACACAGAGAATTCAGATTGTTACAAAAAAAACAAATGGACAATCTACGTTAATTCATCTTAACTATCTACATGCTAAGTCACATCTATTGCGGCCATAAATATGAAACGATCTAAGTTAATTCTACTTTCTGGCGTAGGAACTCTATTTGAAACCTTTGACTTTTACATATTTGCTTTATTCGCCTTGAAGCTAAACAGGGCTATTTTTGGTGGGCAACAATATGAGGGGCTTCTCTAGGTCTTCTTTGCCTTTGCGAATGGCTATATTGCACGTATATTTGGCGCCTTGCTCTTCGGCAATATTGGCGATAAATATAGCCGAAAGCTTTCATTTCAATACACCATCTTAATCATTAGCATCAGTTCCATTGTGATTGGACTCATTCCTTCCTATTCTTTAATTGGCGAATTCGCGATCGCCATGCTGTTTACTTTAAGAATTATTCAAGGCTTTTCATATGGGGGAGAAATGTCCGGTGCCATTGTGATTGTCAGTGAATTTTCGGAAAAGTGGCGCGGCCTTTCATGTGGATTAATTTCAGTCTCTGGTATGCTGGGTGTTTTAGCAGCCGTATTGACGCATTCAATTATTACCAGTTACTTATCACCTGAACAACTCGTGATGTATGGTTGGAGAATTGCCTTTATTTTTGGGGGTATCATTATTTTTCATAGTTATTTCTCTCGCCAAGCCTTATACAACTCCCCCGATTTTATGAGACTCCTTGCAAAACGTAAAAAACCAGGCGCTTTCATGTCCTATTTCCAACGCTATAAATTAATTTCACTCTTATGTGTTTTAATGGCAATGGGCACACTCGGCTATGGCGGGATATT
>CAUZSH010000050.1:0-15294 GCA_963582935.1 Gammaproteobacteria bacterium | reverse complement strand
TCATCGTGAAAATATTTTGAGCACATGGTCGTTTAACTATCCAAAAAGGATAAGAAAGCATGTTTTTTAAGCATCATAGGATTAATTCAATGGCAGTGAAGTCAGGATACGTGTGCAATCGGGTCACTTTATCAATATCAGATGCCTTTAGAGTATACTCTGTATAGCTTCACGCTATCTTTGATTCCACATTAATCGAACAGCATTTTTTAAACGATAAAATACGTAACCTTTATAGCAACAATAACACAATACTAGCCACAACCAGCCCCATTCCTAGCAATTCTTTAAATGAAAATCTTTCTTTGAAAATTTGATACGAAATAATCAAAGCAAAAAATAATTCAATTTGCCCTAATGTTTTCACATATGCAGCATTCTGTAATGCAAAAGCAGTAAACCAACCAATTGAACCTAGAGCACTTGTTAAACCTATTAAAACTGTGCACTTCCACTGCTTTGACATTTTATAAAAAACATTTCTTTCTTTGACTAGCAAGTAAATGCCAACAACTATAGTCTGAATAAGCAAAACTACTACAAGTGTCAGAGCAGCATTATAAAAAGCATTTGAATTTGGGCCTAATATTAAACTAGCTTGGCGGGCAAAAATGCAGGAAATTGCAAACAGTGTTCCTGAACTAACTCCAATTAAAGCAGATTTATCAACATACCCGTGCAAAAATGGAGTTCTGGTAGCTTGTTGTTTTGAGATTGAAATACAAATAAGTCCAATAGAACCTAAAATAATAGCAAGAATACTTAATAAACTAAAATAGCTTGAAAAGAGTATGAAACTTAACAAAGCTGTTTGTAATGCTTCACTTTTCGCATATGTAATTCCAGTCGCAAAATTACGTTGTGAAAATAAAGAAACCATAAGCCACGTAGCAAAAATTTGAGAAAATGCTGTAATTCCGGCAAAGATATAAAATAAAGCACTCATATGAAAATTTAATTCATTCTTGCTTGTGTAGCATAATAGAAAAAAATAAACGAGCACGATTGGCAAACCACAACCAGAACGTATCCAGGTAACTGCCATGGCGCTGAGATAAGTATTAATATGTTTTTGGGCTGCTGTACGTATTGATTGGAAAAGCGCTGCAAAAATTGTAATTAAAATCCAAATTTCCATATTAATCCTGTTCACTCTGTCGTATATTAATTGCTATGGCACACTGTCGTACAATTAACGCAATGACGAATCACCACCATCATGGTAATCTAACAACTAGGGGTCCTATTGCTCTGCCCCGAGTTATGTCTTTATTTAATATTAACTATTGAAAATATAAATTGACTGCACTGTTGAGTATTAAAGAGATAGACCGCCGAAGCGGAGGACTAGTAGTGCCAGAGAAAGAAGGATTGAAACAGAAAGTAAATGCGCAGCAAACGGTACAGATTTCATCTGTCGTTTTGAGGCTGACTGCATTACTTGTTTCATTGCACTACACTCGTCAATTAAGAATCTTAATCTTGAAGCTAGCAGTTTATTGACTAAAATGCAAACACAGATATTAACTTTTTACACATACGAGCTCTGCTGTAGCTACCAATTCATTTTTCATCTTAGCGTCTGTCACAAATACGTGAACAAAGCCACAGCTACTTTAACATCCCTTGATTAACGGCAAACTCATCAAAAAAAGTCCCTCCCCTATCAGGATGATAAAGACACGATAACTCCATTCCTTTGCTGCACTTGCGACATACAAATGGAGTTATATTGACTGTTTTCTGAAATATTTCAGCGTAGAATAGCTTTCTAGTGGCATTGACGACCCTATCAACCAAATCACCAATTAGCTTAATTATCATTGGTAGATATTTTTTGAAAGTGGCTGTCGCTTGCAGTCCACAGTAGCGCATTCTTTGAAAGTTCTTGGGCATAACATGTTGCATCATACGCTTCAAAACAACACAGGGCGCACTACTTCCAGCTCTTTCTTACCCGTCTCATGCGAGTTGTAATGATAATAGACCCTGCCATTTGAATACCCTTCTAGCCTTCCCAAACTGATAGGCGGTGATGCCAAGTATGCTGTCAAATACCTGAGAAGACCTTTGTTGTTTCTGGGGACTTTATCATTAATCTTTTCTCCTGGATGCGTATAGAAGCCATCTGGATACAATAATTCCATCTTCTAGATCAACCTAATTTCTTGAGGGAAGTGTAGAGCTGCAAAGGCTAGCAGGTGCTTCTGCCATGTTTTTCTAAGTGTAGATAAATTGATCTTTTTAAATGTTAGCTATTTTTCATCATCGACATCCAAAGCCCCTTCTCCAAGGATAATATGAATGTGTGGTTTATACTCTCCGCTACGTGAATGCGTATGAATAAAGGTGATTTCAGCGATTTTAATATTCTCTTTCTTGAGAATTATACGCAACACTTCTTCCAAACACTCAAATGCAATCTTCATAAATGATGAGTAGAGCTGTTTATGGTCATCATGGTCGTAAAACAGATTCCTAAATTGTTTTGGAATCGTCAAAACAACCTGCCTATATTTAACGCCCTGTATCAACTGAGATGCAATGCTCTCAGCAGCTTCGACCGCATATCTCTTTGCGCACTTCAAACATAGTTTTGATTTACAGCTAAAGAAGACAACATGCTTGTCTCCGCCACAATGCATACAATCATATTCGGCATATCCACCTTCAACCGTGCCACAGTCAAGCATTTTTTTAATGACTGACTCGTGGTAAGCCGTATCAAATTTTGGGTACTCTTTTTTGAAGCTTTCAATATTCTCAATAAAGATTGATTTATACGTTTGAAGTTTGCGTTTATTGTGATTGGGATAAGCCATAACAGCCTGATTTGTATGGGATTATAATTTGTAGACTGTATTATATGCATTTCTGAAAGCGTGTCAAAAAAAGGGATCTCCTAATATACACAAGAGCTGCTGGTGAACTTTTAAGCTACCATAGATCGGTATTCCTTCATATATTTTTTCGATGTGTGCTTTTATAGCAACTATATTTTCATCTATAACTGATTTGGCGTGTTGCTCGGTCGTTCATAATAGATTTTGGCTCCTGCCAAAATCGAACCACTACCCTCGCAGATGGTTCTGCCTCAGACGCCCACCTCCGTACCGACCTTCTGAGGACTGCTCGACCTCGGCTTCGCCTCTCCCTGTCTCGCAGCGAAATAAGCAAAAATATCAGTAAAACAGCTGAGGCTTGGCTTGATGTAGCAATGCACCCAAATCATTTTAAACAATTAATGAAAACGTAGCTTACAGATGAATTTACTTGGGCTAACCAGTGAGGTTTCTTGGAAACCGTGGGGGACCATCATTCCAGGAATTGGACTCGTTTCAGCATAAAGTGACATATTTATTCCAATAAATCTCATAATATATGATGCGATTTTTAACCTAAGTGCTAAAATGAGCGCCGAAAAAGCATAATAAGACACCATCACTCAGGTAATATATGGCAAGCATTTTAGACCTTCTTAATACCAAAAAAGGCACCGAAGCCATCAAGCTAAAACTACTGGCGCTCCCGGAGACACAACAAAAAACAAAAAATGTTCAGGAATTACTCCAGTCCGTCTATAGAGCAGAACGTAAATTCCGAGAAATTGATCAACGAAGTAGCCATTTTAATCGGGCGATTAAAGTGATCAAAGAACTGGAAATAACTTACCCCAATGCTTTTGATTTTGAAAATCCAAAGCCGCTTAAATCGCAAATTGGCATTGATATTCTCGAAGACACTGGACATATTCCAGAAGCTAAGCTTTATCAAGCCATTAAATATTATAAGGCTCGAGAGCGTTATCAAGACAGCATCATGGCAGGAAGGTTTACCATTGATCTGAATGGTGATGCCTATGAAGAAATCGTGGCTGAAAAAAAATTGAAAGCTCAAAAACGCATTACTGATATTATCGGACGCATTGCAGCTATTGGAAAGTTTGGTGGCAAGTTATCTTGGCAAAATGACATGAAAGCCCCGAGCGCAATCATTGAAGGCGTTAAACTTTATTATCTAGAAAACATTACTGCCGAGCTTAATATCGTGGCATCAGAAGCCTATGGACGTAGTTCCTTCCCCAAAATCAGCTACGAAGTAAGCGGTTCTAACTATATTGCCACCTGTCAGGTTCTCCACTCTGAACTTGTGGTGATTGGTGCAGGGCTTAGTAAAGCCGATGCGAAAGAGTGCGCTTGTTTAAATATGCTTTCACTGATGCAACAACAAGGCATCGCCTACCCATTTGAATGCGTTGAGAAAGAAGACTTACCAGAACCTGAGATTATCGAAGAGCCTCCTGCCGAAATTTTAACAGCGACGAGTCATGAAATTGGTGCGGAAGAAAATCTCGATCATCCAGAAATTGATCTAGCGCCTAAACCAACGTCACAAGCAAAAATCAGCCTCATTGCAAAAAAAATCATTGCTGCACGTCAAGCACCTATTGCTGACCCGAAAAGCATGCAGGATAAACTTTATAATCTCCTCATTACAAACGGCAAGAGTGCCCCGACCTATACCATGGAAAAAATCACAAATGAACCCCCTTACGAATTTGAGGTCACTTGTGAAATCCCCGCATTTGATTTATCCATCACAACATCCGAAGCCTCACCACGAAAGGCAAAAGAAGAAGCTGCTGAGCATTTATTATGGGAAATAGAGGCGCTGAAATTGTTTCCCTAATCAAATAAATACTCCACTTTCTCCACAAAAGGAAGCTGTGATATTTCATGATACGAATCATTCACCGAAACAATTGAAACCGCCTCAGATCTCAAACCTAACTGGCAATCATCACAACGCATGATGAACAGCACCTTGAGTGATTTTAAATTTTCACCCGTTACTTCATCAGAAGTCAACATCCCAAAACTTTTGCTTATACGCTCAACGCTATTGCCATTCATTTGCCCAAGATTCAAGCTCAACTTCACCCCGCTAAGCAAACTATTTAATGCTGCGTCGAAGGGAATCACGGATTGTGCAGTTATGCGTAAACGATCGGTGAAATCATCAATGCTCACTTCACCCTCAACCAAAATCGTATCATCCACCTTAATTTGATCTTTCACTTCTTCTAGTATTTTGCTAAATAAAACCATCTCAATGCGCTCAGTACCATCATCCAACCCTAAGATTCCAATCATCGTGCCACGCTTGGTTTTTCGTTGCTCCCAACTTGTGACAACACCCGCCATACGCACAGCCGTTTTTCGATGCGAGGGTTCAAGTGTATTTAATGGCTGCGCCTGAATCTTTGGTAACCAATGCTTAACCTCATCAATAATATGCCCCGAAAGGTAAAGTCCAAGCACCGATTTTTCACGCTGAAGATTTTCTTTCAGTCCCCAAGCATCACATTTGGCATAGTCTACTTTTGGTTGGTTCCCCTCAACTTCACCACCGAGGTCAAAGCCAAATAAATCATTTTGCCCACTCGAAACCGTTTTCTCTATCTGCTCGGATGCTTTTGTGGCAGCAGGAATGGTTGCAAGCGTCTGCGCTCGATGTGCCGTCAGATCATCCAAAGCACCCGCATACACTAAGGCGTCTAAAACACGCTTATTGGCTTTCTTTAAATCTAAACGTTTACAAAAATCAAAAATATCTTTAAACTCACCCGTCTTTGCACGCTCAGCAACGATCATCTGCATCGCCGCCTCACCTGCACCTTTAATTGCACCCAGCCCATAAACCACCGCACCAAACTTATTCACACTAAAAACATAATCACTATGATTCACATGCGGTAAAAGCAACGTCACGCCCATACGCTTGCATTCCATCACAAAATTAATGACCTTATCCGTTTTATCCATGTCCGAAGAAAGTAAGGCTGCCATAAACTCTGCGGGATAATGCGTCTTCAGCCAAGCCGTTTGATAAGACACCAATGCATAAGCGGCAGAATGTGATTTGTTAAAACCATATTTTGCAAACTCTTCCATTAAGTCAAAAACAGAGGTAGCAAGTTCTGCATCAATATCATTTTTTGCACATCCTTCCTCAAAAATAGATCGCTGTGTCGCCATTTCAGCAGGGTTCTTTTTCCCCATAGCGCGCCTTAGAATATCCGCACCGCCCAATGAGTATCCTGCCAAAATCTGCGCAATTTGCATTACCTGCTCTTGGTATAAGATCGTGCCATAAGTTTCTTTTAACACACCCTCTAATTCAGGATGTGGATAAGATACTTGTTGACGACCATGTTTACGATTAACAAAATCATCTACCATTCCTGAGCCCAATGGTCCAGGACGATATAAAGCCACCAAGGCAATAATTTCTTCAAAACAGTCAGGTGCAAGCTTACTAATCAACTCTTTCATTCCTCGGGACTCTAACTGGAATATCCCCGTGGTTTCTGCACGTTTTAACAGATCAAAGGTTTTGCTATCATCTAATCGAATTCGCGTAATATCAATGGATTCTTCACCACTAAGGGCAAGTCGTTGATTAATCAGCTTCACTGCACCATCAATAATAGTTAAGTTTCTAAGGCCCAAGAAGTCAAACTTTACCAACCCCGCTTCCTCTACGTCGTATTTATCAAACTGTGTAATCAGCTGTTGTGTGCCTTCTTCACAATAAACGGGGGAATAATCTGAAACCAATGTTGGAGAGATGACAACCCCTGCTGCATGCTTACCCACATTCCGAACGGTGCCTTCAAGCTTCAAAGCGATCTTTAACAAGCCATCTACAGATTCATCTTCAGCTGCCAAGTCACCTAATGGTGTTCCTTTTGCACAAGCATCTGGCAATTTTATACCTAATTCGTTCGGAATAAGTTTGGCAATTCGATCCACAAAGCCATAGGGTTGCCCCAATACACGCCCCACATCTCGCACAACCGCCTTTGCAGCCATCGTACCATAAGTGATAATCTGTGAAACACTGTCTCGACCATATTTTTGTGCAACATAATCTACCACTCTATCGCGACCATTGATGCAAAAATCAATATCGAAATCGGGCATAGAAACCCGTTCAGGATTCAAAAAACGCTCAAAGAGCAGCCCATAGGCGATGGGGTCAATATCCGTAATTTTCAACGAATAAGCCACCAAAGAACCTGCACCTGAACCACGACCAGGACCTACTGGCACATCATTGTTCTTTGACCACTCAATAAAATCTGCAACGATCAAAAAATACCCCGGAAACCCCATGCCACATATTACATCAATTTCAATTTGCAAACGTTCCTCATATTCTTTTCTCAACGCTTTCTGTTTTTCAGCATCCGCACCCGCCAAAATAAAAGGGAAACGCGCTTCCAATCCATCAAATGATTCTTTTGCAAAAAATTCTGCTTCGGTCATGCCTTCTGGGATCTCAAACTGAGGCAACACAGCTTTCCCAAGCTCAAAAGTCACGTTACAACGCTTGGCAATTTCCACCGTATTTTGTAATGCGCTTGGAATATCCGCAAATAAGCTTGCCATCTCTTTGGCTGATTTTAAATACTGTTGATCCGTATAAAGGCTTTTTCTCGATTCATCCAACATTGTATAACCATCAGAAATTCCCACTCGAATCTCATGCACATCATAATCACCTTGATCCATAAAACGTACATCATTTGTCGCCACTACGGGAGCATTATTTTCAGCTGCAAGCTTTAAGGCATTTTGAATGTAATAGGGTTCTCCCACTTTCCCCACACGTTGTAACTCAATAAAAAAGGAGCCCTCCCCAAATAAATCCAAATAGGTGTCCAGTGCGCGCTTTGCCTGATGAGGGTGTCCCGCATCAATCAATTTTCCAATTTCACCTTCTTGTGCACAAGATAATCCGATCAACCCTTTTAGGTTTTCGGGCGTTAACCAAGATTTATCAATAATGGGGATGCCATTCTCTCGTGCTGCTTCTAGGTATGCTTTTGAAACCAAATTAACTAAACTCTGATAGCCTTCATTGGTTTCTGCCAATAAAGTCAGCCGTGTAACCTCATCATCAGCCTTAACTTTAAAGTCCACGCCGAAAATAGGCTTAACCCCTGCGGATAAAAAAGATTTATATTGCTTAATCACGCCAAACATATTGCATTCATCTGTCAAAGCAATGGCTGGCATTTGACGATTTTGAAGCTCGCTCAATAATTTTTTATGGCGAATAATCCCATCGACTAAGGAATATTCACTGTGTACACGCAAATGTACAAACGCAATCGTCATACCATAACCTAATTCAGCTAAGCCTATTCTCTTGCTATACTCTACCATGATAGAGACATGGTTTCATTAAGGAATTACTTTGGCAGATTTACTTCGTTCAATCGTACAGCTTGCTCAAAAAGCAGGTCATGAAATTTTGGATATTTATCGAAATGATCATATTGTCGTGACACAAAAAGACAATGACTCACCCGTCACACAAGCAGATATGCTTGCCCATAACATTATTTGCAAAGCGCTCGCAAAATTAACGCCCGAAATCCTCATTATCTCTGAAGAATCTGTTACACAAAAACAACATCAAAAACGCAAACATTGCTCTCGTTACTGGCTTATCGACCCCATAGATGGTACTAAAGGATTTATCAAAAAGAACGACCATTTTACCGTGAACATCGCACTAATTGAAAACCATCAACCCATTTTAGGCGTTGTCTTTGCACCCGCACTTGACGAACTTTTTTACGCGGAAAAAAATGGTGGCGCTTTTAAAATCCAAGGTGAACGAACAACCTCTATTCAAACTTATCATCAAGAAACACCCAGCACGTGGAAAATTTTGCTCTCTGGAGATCATCCAAGCCCAGAGATTAAAAGTAAGCTTGCCCTCCTTGGGAATTATGAAATAAGCTCAATGTCTAGCTCCTTAAAAATGTGCCGAGTCGCTGAAGGTGCCGTACACCTCTACCCTCGGTTTCGCCCCACGCAAGAATGGGATACGGCGGCCGCCCATTGTATTGTCAATGAATCTGGTGCATCCATGATAATGGTTAAGGATCAAGAAGAGTTACGATACAACACATCAACCAGCATGGTGAATCCTTATTTTATTGCTGTGCCGAAAACGCTGCTTCCTGTGGTGGTGTCTTGGGTTCTCACTCAATCACTACCGTCTTCACATTCATAAATTCATGTATCCCCTCGGAAGCTAACTCACGTCCAAATCCAGAATTTTTTGTGCCACCAAAAGGCAAGCGTTGATCAGACCCCACAAACTTATTTACATTACAAGTGCCCGTCATAATCTCATCTCGTGCAATGCGTTCACCTCGAGCGATATCCTGAGTAAATACCGCACCCCCTAACCCAAAGGAAGAATCATTTGCAACCTCAATCGCTTCTTGCTCATCTTTAACTTTAATGACACACACCACAGGTCCAAATAATTCTTCGCTATATGCTGTCATGCCTTTTTTAACATTTAATAATAAGGTTGGAGGGTAATAAAAGCCTTTTCCCTCTAGTGGTTTGCCACCAAAAACGCACTCTGCTCCAGCCCGAACCGTTTGATCAACTTTACCATGTAATTCACGCATAAGGTCCTCACGCGCCATTGGCCCCATAGTTGTGCTGGGTTTTTTCGGATCACCACACTTGAAATTCGCTTGAATTTCTTGTTTTAAGCGTGTTACAAATTCATCATAAATAGATTCTACAACAATTAAACGCTTCGCTGAGATACATATCTGCCCTGCATTTGAAAGTCTAGATTTTACACACTGCTCAACCGCCAATCCAATATCCGCATCTTCAAGAATCAAATAAGGATCACTACCCCCTAACTCCAACACAACTTTTTTAAGTGCCGCACCCGCTTCTGCTGCAACGACACTGCCTGCTTTCTCACTCCCCGTAATCGTCACACCTTTTATTTCTGGGTGTTGAATAACATAAGGACATAAATCCACATCAATGACTAAACTTCTGAATATTGCGGGTGGAAATCCTGCCTTCACCAATATTTTTTCTATCGCTAAGGCGGCCCCTGTGGAGTTAGGAGCATGTTTTAACAATGCAGCATTACCACCCATTAAGTTCGGGACAATAAAACGTAAAGCCTGCCAAAATGGAAAATTCCATGGCATAATAGCAAAAATAATACCGATTGGTTGAAAGCAACGGTAACTCTTACTGTTTTCTGTTTTAATATGTTGAGGTTTCAAATAACTTTCAGCCTCACTGGCATAGAACTTGCATAGTTCGGCACATTTATGAATTTCAGCCACTGCCTGCGTAATGGGTTTTCCCATTTCTTCGGTAATAATCATGGAGTATTCTTCAGCGTTCTCTTTAAGAACTCTGCCAGCATTAAGCATTAATTTTTTACGATGTGCAAAGCTTTGCTTCGACCATGCCTTTTGCTCAGCAGTCATATCAGCAATGATGTCTGACAATTCACTTTGGGACATTTCTTCATAACAGCTGATTATTTCTTCTGTGGCTGGGTTGATTACTTTAATGGTCATTATATTCTCCTCTATTTTACCAAGTCTTTTAAATGGCGAAATAATTTCATATTTTCACTATAATCCACAGGCACAACGATAACACTTGGCCTATCTTTTTGTTGTAGCAACTTCTTAAGTATGTCCACAAAATCTTCTGGGCGATCAACCTTTTCAGCGTGACAACCGTAAGCTATAGCTAAGTTCACAAGATCTGGGTTACATAAATGCACATGAGAGTGTCTCCCAAATGCCATTTCTTGCTTCCGTTTTATCAGTCCAAAGTAATCATCCTCCCATAATATAATGGCAAAGGATATTTTGAGCTGGACCGCTAAAAATCAACTAATGCCGCTTGCGCTAGTACCCACTGTTTCACCATTTTTACCGATGGACTTTGCCGTATACGCCGATGCTCAATCAAATAATAATACTTGCTTGTATCAATTGGCTCACCATAGGATTTTAGCACACCATCATTCAAATACCCCATCACAAACGGATAATGCGTCACCAATACACCAGCTCCTGCTTTCACAGCCTCTATTGCCTGTGCGGTGTTACTGAAATTTAAAAAAGAAGTTTTAATTTTTAAATTATATGCTTTACAAAAAGTTTCCCAATCATCTTTTCTCAAAGGTTGTGACACAGAAATTAAAGGAAATTTTCTTAATGCCTGCTCCATTGAGTTCACACTTAACGTATTAGCATAAACAAAAACCAAGCGATCCATCCAAAGTTTTTGGGCTTCTCCAAACTCTGGCGGCGAAGTAAAACATGAAACGGATAGGTCTGCTGAATCTCCCAAACTTGGAGAATAATCCGTTGATGCCATGATTTGTAAATGAATATCTGGGTATTGTGCTTGGAATGATCCTAGCTGAGGAATCAACCATTGCATTGCCAACGTGCTCATTATTTTAAGCCGAACAACTTTATCATCTGATGGTTTTACTTTTTCTGTTGCATCCGAAATCATTTGCAAAGCAACTCGAATCTCTCGCCAATAAATCTCGCCCACAGCAGTTATTTTAACTAAACGATTATCTCTTTCGAATAATTGACAATCTAGGTGAGATTCTAAAGATTTTATCTGCTGACTTACTGCACCAGTCGTAACATGCAGGAACTTAGCTGCTTTAGAAAAATGTTTATGTTCTGCAACGGCATTAAATACGACGAGTGACTTTAAAGGTGGGTAGTGGCTCATAAGCGCATAATTTAGTTTTTCTAAATCATAGTATACTTTAACTGCTTTTACCAGATTAGTGACTTTGTATAAAATACGTCTATTCAAAATCACTATAGGTAATCAAAAAATGACACCGTTACATGAAAATACTTACATCGCAATGTCACTCATGATTATTTCAGCAGCGCTACTTGCATTAGGCGCCTATTTCGCAAATTTTTTACTCCCTATTATTGGCGTGGCACTTTTAATATGGGCCAGATTCATTGGTTGTGCATTAGTAATGTGGTGGACAACCTTAATGATAAAACCACAACAACTTCTTCCCAACGAGTGGACACCATTATTATTGCGAACAGTCTTTGCGCTCACTGCCCAATATTTTTTCTATCTTAGCCTATCAGCAGGATCAATATTGCTCTGCATCTTATTTTTTAACACCAGTCCATTGTTCTTGCCTTTTATTCGAAAATTCGTAAATCACCAAAAAATTCATTTGCGCGTCTGGGTTTGCATTAGTATTAGTTTTATTGGCGTTATACTTGTGCTTTCTCAAGGGTTAGCATTCGCAAGCTTAATGGCACTTTTTGGCCTTATTGCTGGTTTTTTGAATGCTTGCTCACAGGTGGTATTGCATCAAGCCTCTCAAAAAGAAGACCCTTTTACCTTAAACTTATGGATATATACTTTAGGAGCAGTTGCTTCTAGTTTTTCTTTGATATTTATTGCTCACCTTGGAAATAAATTCGAACAGATATACCAATCGGGGATGCTAAGTTGGGTGCTTATCCTAATTATCATCATTGGCGTTTCTGTACAGGTTATTCGCAGTAAAGCGTATACCTGTATTAAAGAACCTTCTGTGATTGCACCAGGAATGTATGCAGCAATTATTATCTCTGCACTCTTAGATTGGTATGCTACAGGCGCTCTGCCAAGCATCACTGCTTGGTTTGGCATATTATTAATTTGTGGCGCCAGCATCTACCTCACGATAAAAAGTAAAAATAAAAACGATCACCCCATAGCCATTTACAAGTCACATGCAAAATACAATAAGGAGTACACAGTATTTAATTGAACTATAAAGAAAATCAATGCAATATTAACCATAATCACAAAGGAAAATAACCATGAAAAACACACTCGTACTTATCGCTGATTTTATTAATGAAATCGTGCATCCCAAAGGCTTATTTGGTACCCACAATGCTGAACGTATCCAGACACAGCACACCATGGACAAAGCCAATCAAGTTATCCACTGGGCAAGAGAAAAAAACATTCCCGTCGCACATGTTAAAGTTGGGTTTGAAGAACATTATAATGAGTGCCCTAAAAGCTCCCCAATGTTTGGCACGGCACCTAAATACCAAGCGCTAAAATTAGAAACCTGGGCAACGAAATTTCATACCGATATGGACGTTCAGCCACAAGACCATATTGTCACGAAGCATAGAGTTAGCGCCTTGTATAGCACAAATTTAGAAGCTTATTTACGCGCCAATAAGATTGAACATGTGATTATTTGTGGCGTTTCAACCACGTATGTCGTCGAAAGCACCGCAAGAGAACTCCATGATCGAGACTATCAAGTTACGATTATTTCAGATGCGTGCAATGCTGCAACTCAGGAATCACATGACGCAAGCTTAAGTGCTATTAGCCGTTTTTGTAAAATAGAAGCCGTTGATGAATTGACAAAAATCTAATCGGAAACACAATTATTCCCTCTAAAAACGGCCCGTATAATTTTATTATCCTTATTCAACTCAAACCACGTGGTGCAGTTATTATTATAGGTTCCGCCACCCGTGTAATAGCCTGGTGATGTACTAACATAAGTATTGTCGCCACTGCTGTTTACTGTTGTATTTCCCGGAATATAGGAACGTGGGTATCTTCCTGCACTATGATATTTATAAACGTAAACTTCGTTACCTTCGGGCGATTTAATTGTATTGTCTGGGTAGCCCCATGCATCAATTAATTGATTCACATCTTTACCATTCCACGTAGCTAATTTTTCTCGATACTTTGCGGTGGTAGCACAACCTACTAACACCAGTACAAAAATGGCCAACAAAACCATTTGGGCACTCTTAATATATCTATTCATACATACTCTACAATATCACTATAGTTAACATCAGTTTATGCCATAAATAATAAAATTTCCAGTCGCTCGATATTGTGTTTTAAACATAATGTTTTACACAAAGCACAAAGCTTATAATACTCCTTTAATTTTTATATACGTTTGGCGTTGTTGAATAAATCAAAAAATTTTCTAAAATCTAAAATAACACGATCTAGAAGTACAGCACCAACACCATCTTTAGCCAATTTATCATCATCATTATATATTGGATAATTTTTCATGTAGAAACCGCTTATTTTGGAGTTTTATGGAATTTTAATTTAATTTAACTATCATTGAATTACTGTATATTTTTTAGGTCAAGGATACTTACTATGATCAAAACAACCACGCACCTGCCACACGAACCATGGCGAGTATTCGGTGCCGCTAAATTTTTTGGAACTGGTCTTAAAACACTCTACGGTGTACTCATCGCTATATTTTTGATAACAGTGTGTTCACCATCAATCGCAAACGACCATATCTCGTTTTGGGCGCCAAATACAAAACAAGAAGGGGATTTATCAATACCCAAAGGGACCTTAACCATAACACAATGGAATGTTATTCGTTTTACCAAGTGGTATAAGAATATCAATGCGACGGGGGAGATAAGCAAACTGTATCAAAATAAAACGCTGACCGATAGAGACCGCGAGAAACAAGCTTTTTTGCAACAAATTGCGCATTGCATTTTACCCAAGATCAAAATCGATAGATTAGGGAATTCTTCAAGTTATTGTAATGAATGGGATAAGGGGACCGAGAATTCTAGTGACTCATATGCCCCTACGGCTTATGCCGGAACAGGTTTGGGTTGGACAGATAATTACCATTACGGGTTAGGGTTTGGCGAAAAACCGGCCATTGGTTACAATTATTTAGATCCTATTTACTATAGACATAATAAAAAATTTAGTACATCTTATCAGGATAAAAATAATTTTAGAACCGATTGGTATTATCCTTTTCTTGAGCTCAATAGCGATATTATCTCACTGGATGAGATTGGGATGGATCCACAAGTGCCGCCTCTATTTACTGACTTAGGTTACAATTTTATCATGTATATGGGGGCTAATGCCAATATCTACGGCAATCTCCAAGGGCGATACCCAACAGGTCTAGCCGTGAGAGATATGCATGATAAAGATCCGAAAAAGAAAAATACTATCTACATTGAATATTCTGTTAACCTCATGGGCTTTGATCGACAACAAGGATCGTATAAACTTGCTGATGGTGATTATGGTAATTATGGTAACCACGTCTCAGGCATCGGCCAGCCGTTTTACTATCCGCAAGGCTTTGCGGTTATTAACTACAAAGGGGCACATATTGCGATTTTTACCGTGCAATTGAAGGATGGTAATACGAAGCCCGATTGTAAGGCCAGGCACGATGAGATTGATCGGCTAGTTGGTTATATCAACTCGGTTAAAAAGACATACAAACATATTATTGTGATGGGTGATTTTAACGATCAGGACGATGATGATAGTAGCTTTACAAGTAACCAAGATAAAAACTCCTGCGCAACGAACTATA
>CAUZSH010000049.1:0-15737 GCA_963582935.1 Gammaproteobacteria bacterium | reverse complement strand
AATTGATGTCGCCGTAAAAGTTAGTAGTGCAATGATGATTAGTTTTTTTATGTTTTAATTACTTGCGGATAAAAAGCAATCAATATACTAAAGTAATAAAATATACTAATCAACATTTATTAATTTAACAATAACGAACTAGACAACCTAATGGTGCGTCATGATATTGCCCTGCCCTATTACGAATTCAGCAAATATTAAAACCATGGTGTTTATTCAGAACTGATCTTCTATGGCCTGCCAGTATGGCTAATATCAACATTTACTTGATAAATTTTACCGCCAAGTAATTTTTTAGCTTCTACAGGATCAAAGGTAACTGTTGTTAAAATGAATAATGTTTTGCCATCATTACCGCCTAACATACAAGCTAAGGGATAATCTGGAACATTAATTTTCTCAATAATATTACCATTTGGACTCACTCTTACAACAGCACGCAAATGATTACAAGCAGTCCAAATGCATCCTTCGCCATCGAGGCATATACCATCTGGCATAGCCCCCTCTGGTAGTTGTGCCCAAAGACGGCGATTAGAAAGGCTGCCATCGACATTAATCTCAAAAGCTGTCAAACGATCTGCTAAAGATTCTGCTGTGATTAATGTTTTACCATCAGAACTAATAACCAAACCATTGGGGACTTGTAATTCAGTGGCTACAATTTTCATTTTTCCATCTGAATTGATCATCTTTATATTACATGGGGCTGCAGTCTCACCTTTATTGTAGTCAAAACTAATATTACCAACATAAGAATTATCATCTTGGCTTACTACCATATCATTACTAGCAAAAGTATTTCCATCATCAATATCCGCCCACACTTTCAACTCATTATTTTTCCAGCGCAACAATTGATGATGAAACACTGATACTATACATAATGAATTGTCAGAGAACCAACCTATACCAGACATTAACCCATCATGCTTAGCAATCACTTTAATTTGATTATTTTGGTTTAAGGTTTTTAATTCACCTGAAAATATATCATTAAACCATAATTTTTCTTCATGCCAGCGTGGAGCTTCTGGATATGCTAATTTATTTCCTACTAAAACTAATTCACGCACTCTACTCACCTCCAATTTTTTTTATACTTTAATATTATTCCTTCTTATCAATATTTAACGTGATCTCATTAATCAAAAAAATGTTACAACAGCGCATCCTTAAGGATTCTTAAGTTGCTGACTTACCGCATTAATACTTTGTGTTGTCGTATTTTGAGTTTTTTGCAAGTTATCTTGCACTTTAACCGCTTGCTTAGCTTGATTTATCCGAATGTTGTCTAAATTTCGTTGCTGTATTTTTTGACTTACACTTGCATTTGTTAATCGTGTTTGATTAATGCTGGCTTCCCTCTGTGCATTTTGTAACTGTGAGTTTGCGCCAGTTTGTGCCATAACCGATAATGGTGCTAGCAGAGCCACTGTAATGATTATCTTAACCATGATTTTTCCTTAGACGAACACTGATATTACAAATAATTTTACGCATAAACATGCCAAAATCCAAATTTTAAAGCATTCTTTTTAATCAGTCCCCATACCGTGACATTTTAGATTGTGGAACCTTGGCAATTTTAGATGCAATGCCTGCTGGCATCCCTATTTTTTGCAGATGATGCGCCTTAGCCAACTTTTCAGGGGTTGGTTTGTCTTTCTTATCAGCGGTTTTATCAAGCCCACCATAGCTACGCTCTAATGCTTCTTTTGCTGTAGTCATGTTGCCTCTTTATATTGATATTTGCTCATGCCGTCATTCTTTCAAAGTTGGCACGTTGAAAATTGTCAATGAAGGGAATAAGTCATTAAATATCAGAGGATATTTTGGAAGTGGCATTGTGAATTTGTTTGTTAAGTTTTCAAGCTCTGACAATAAGAAAATTGCCATCGAGAAAATCAGTTAGCGATAGCGCATTAATTCAATGGCAGTGCGGGTAAAGTCAGTATAAATTGTGAGCATGACCCTTTTTTACCAGGATCCCGGCCGAGGGTCAAATTAACACTGAAAATATCTAGGTCGAGTTAGGGTTGTTTTTCGTTGACAACCAACCGCCCGAATTTACCACCCACCACACCGACAACGTACCTGTAGGTTACGGTGACAGGGCGCATGAGTCTGAAAGGGGTGATTGAAGTGCAAGAAGAGCTTAAGATAGGCGCATGTTAGTTCTCGGTAGATGCTTTTAATTTTTTGCCAAAAATGATAAGGGCCAATACAGCAACGATCTGTATTGCATAGGCAGTAGTAAGGACTTTGGCAGGTATCATGATATCATTAAAATAATTGGTCAGCGTGCTCACATAGAGTGGTGCCAGACCCGCAAAAATAGCCATAGCTGCATTTTGAATAATTGCAACGGCGGTATATCGTATTTCTGCTGGAAAGACACTTGCTAAAAAGTGTATCCATATTCCATTTATTAAGCCGGTTAAAAATGCAAATGCACCCATTACGATAAGTACATTTATCATTGGTACGGTATTGTTCATTATGTAGTAGAAAACATAGTAGAAAACAGGAAAGGTGATTACAACCATAATACTAGTGTAGAGTAAGTACGCTTTTTTGATACCTAACCAGTCAACGCCAAGACCACCAAAAATATTTCCTATAACAACGCCCATAGACATTACTAAAATAAGTTCTGCAAATTGCATAGAGGTGAGCGTACAATACTCAGCGCAATAAGCTGGAAGGTATGCGACGACAATTCCCCAATATGAAGCGATGCCTGCAGTAACGAAAAATACGCATAATATTAATAGCTTATAATCTTTTAAAACTATTTTAAGAGAGTTTTGTTTGCTTTTCTTTGTACGTTGCATTTCACGAAAAGTTTCAGATTCATATAAACTTGATCGGGAAAGGTAGCTATGAAAAATCAGCAGGCCTCCAACAATAAAGGCAATACGCCATCCAAAAAAAAGCATTTGTTCGGGGCTTAACCAATATTCTAACCCAGCATAAGAAAGATTAGCCGCAACCACACCAAGAGATGCACAAATCATAATGATGCTGCAGTATAGCCCACGGTTCTTTTTAGAGTTTTCATAAATCATGATGGTTGCACCAGAAAGTTCGCCACCATAAGAAAAGCCTTGTGCCATTCTAAAAATGAACAATAAGATGATTGCAAAAACACCAATAGAGTTATAAGTGGGCGTAAGTCCAATACCAATGGAAGCTAATGCAATGATTAATATAGTGTATTTAAAAGCGTAAGCTCGACCATATTTATCACCAATATAACCAAAAAATAGAGCGCCTATGATGCGGGCAAAATATCCACTGGCAAAAACTATAAAAACCCACATCATATCGGTGGTGCTCCCGCTACCTAAAAATGCTTGGCTAATGGCAACAGAAAAAAGCGCAAACAGGTAAAAATCAAAAGTTTCGAATAAACTCCCAGAACTGGCGGTGAGTAAGAGTTTTATTTTTTTAACCATAAGTTGAGTGACTTTAATTATTGGTGGCTGTTATTAAACTATAGAGATAAGCGCTTCTGATGACAAGGCATTAGGACTCGCGAAAAACTTCTTCACCTTCTACAATCACCACCAAACACACCAACAACGTGCCTGTAGGTTGAGGTGATAGTGTGCAAGAGTTTGAAAGGTGCGTTTGCCTTTAGTGGGTCAATGTTGGTGGCTTGGGTGATGAAAGTGAAGTTTAATTTTAATGTTGATTATTTTAGTGTACTCTTGATTTGGCACTTTCTACTCCTATTTCTGGGTGGACAAGTCGGACAAGTCTCCAAAATTATAGAGGTGGGTCAATAAACAAAAAGGGAATTTACAGATGATTCGAAACTTTCTTGAAACAAAAAGACAAATCCAACATTCAGCTCATGATGGAAAAGGGGAGGTTGAACTGTATGAGATTTTCGGGAAATCTGATTTCTTAGGAAATTGTGATTTTATTGATAGGCAAGTAATCCCGCCTAATTCAACAGTTGGTTATCACAAGCATGGTAATAATGAAGAGATATACATTATTCTTGATGGCACAGGAACAATGACCATTGACAGTAAAGTAGTTAGGGTGAAAAAAGGTGATATGATTAAAAATTTACCATTTGGTGAGCATGGTCTTGTTAATGACTCAAATGCCAATATAGAGCTATTGATTATACAGTTTAGCCTTAATTGACTGGCAACTAATATAGAACCGCCCGAAACTATCACCCGCCACAATCACCATAAAACACACCGACAACGTACCTGTAGGTTGCGGTGACGATTAATGTCATCAATATTTAGGATGGTCGACAACTTTTATTGCAATATTTGATGCGAATACTCAATATTGGTAATAGAAGATGTGGTTGTCTATATAAGGAGTCTTAAATGAAGAAGTTTTCGATTGTGATTTTAACATTGACAGTCTTTTGTTGTGTGCAAAGTGTGACTGCTAATAGCAATGAAGGTCATCATCTGAATAACACACATACAGGTAATAGAGAATCAGCCATAGCTATTTCACTAATGAGCAGTCTCGGTTTACGGGAGCAATCACAGTCCTAGGTGCCGATGTCAGTTTTGTTGTGGATACAAATGCGTCACGAAGCTATGAGATATTGCACTATATTAATATAGATGGTGTGCCTCAAAATGTAACAATGATAACGGATGGACAAGGGCATTGGTCTTGGGAAGCGATTAATTTTGATTTTGATAAACCCTTCCATTTTACGATTCAAGATAGCCAGGTTGGGCAATTTGGTAGTATTGATAATTTGTATGGTGAGCTGTCAGGAAGTGTGGCAGATACTCCAGTTGAGATAATAGAGGATGCGCCACCCGTGATCACAGATATGCCCGTTGAGTCAGAAGGAAATGAATCGTCCAATGCGATGATAGAAGACAGTGAAGGCAGATTCTCTGGAAATGTGATTGTGGATAATGGAGCGGTGACAATTTCATTATCTACAGATGTGAGTAGAAGATATGTGATCGTGCATTATGTGGGTGTTCGAGGGGTGCCTCAAAATGTGACTATGGTCACAGATGGTGGGGGTAATTGGCTATGGGAACCCAGCAATATTGATTTTTCTCGAGGGTAAACTTTACCATTGCAGACCCTGCCATCGGGCAATTTGATACGGAGCGTTATTTCTTTTAGGAATTTCGACTAGAAAAAATAACGTACCCCAAACTTAAAGGCATTGATGCTGGGAACCCCTGCATTGGTGCCGAATACATTGTCTTTATCCACACCAAAATAATGATCATAAGCAATATTGATCGAGGTGTTTTTAAGAATAAAGTATCCTACATTAACCCCCATAATAGGCATCCAGCGTCCTGTGTTTTCACCAAACATGCGCCCAACGGCAACACGTCCTCCAAAGCTTAAGCCAAGATCGGTGGTATATTGATATAAAGCGCCCATTTCAAAATCTTGTAATGAATGACGGGTGGTGGCTGAACCTATTTTAGTGTCTATATTCCCAAATTTATTAAACTGTAAATCCATTCCAAATTGGTTGTGAGAATTGATATTTACAAAATATCCTGTGGCAATTGACACACCACTTTTATTTGAGCTTATGCTTCGACTGCTGTTGTCAGAAGCTTGGGGAATACCCAGCAGATAGCTGACATTCACATACCAACCTAGGTTCTGTGATAGTCCAGATTGTCGATAGACGCTTGAGGATAATGCCTGTGCGTTAGCATAAGGTTTACCAAAACTTCCGTTAGGTGATGTGTTGGCAGCGTATGCAGGTAGAGCTAACAACAATGCAAGGCAGGTGGATAGTAATAATTTTTGTTTGGTCTGTGTGTGCATGATATTTCCTTGAGGTGGAAGTGTTGGTTAATCTGAGGATATATCCTGATATTGTAGACTTCAAGAGAGGTCAGTGAAATCCTGTTGCCATTTTATCGTACAAATGACTTTCAAAATTTGATCAAATCCATCAAAATAACAGGCGATCTTAAATAAGTAACAAAGAGAGCATTATGCAAGTTGTTTTTGGGAATAGAGCCTTATCGGTATTCGATCATGAACGTCTATTATCAATTTTACGGACAGAACTTACAGGAATAGAAGATATTCAAGCAGAATATGTTCATTTTATAGAGACAACTCCACCACTCACCCCAGAACAAACTACACAAGTTGAAAAGCTTTTAAATTATGGGGCGCATGGTAAATTAGAAAACCATGAAGGTGAGCTGATTTTAATTGTACCACGTCTTGGCACGATTTCTCCGTGGTCATCAAAAGCCACCGACATTATGCACAACTGTGGTTTAACGAATATCGTTAGAGTGGAGCGAGGTATTGCTTACTATTTGCAAACGCACGGCGATTTCACCGAAGCACAACGAGCTAAAGTGGCTGGATTTATCCATGACATGATGACGGAAACGGTTTTATATCACTTATCGGATATGCCTGATTTGAGCGCAACAAGAGAAAAAGGAAAGCTACAAATTGTGCCGATGTTGGCAGAAGGACGTAAGGCGTTAGAGCAAGTGAATGTAAAACTTGGATTAGCGTTGTCAGAAGATGAAATTGATTATCTCTTTGAAAACTTTACCGCCCTTGATCGTGACCCCACAGATGTAGAATTAATGATGTTTGCGCAAGCAAACTCAGAGCACTGTCGTCACAAAATTTTTAGAGCCCATTGGACGATTGATGGTGAAGAACGCCCTCATGGTCTATTCAATATGATTAAAAACACCTATGAAAATTATCATGAGAATGTGCTCTCAGCTTATAGTGATAATGCTGCCGTTATTGCGGGATCAAAGGGTGATCGCTTACTTCGGGATAATGCCTCAAACCAATACTACTTTAACAATGAAAATATCCATATTCAAATCAAAGTTGAAACCCATAATCACCCAACCGCCATCTCGCCTTTCCCGGGTGCGGCAACAGGCTCAGGTGGTGAGATTAGAGATGAAGCTGCAACAGGGCGAGGCGCTAGACCCAAAGCTGGTTTGACAGGGTTTACAGTATCAAACTTAAATATTCCAGGTTTTAATCAGCCATGGGAGCTTCCTTATGGTAAGCCTGAGCGTATGCAATCGGCATTGAATATTATGCTAGAAGCCCCTATTGGGGGAGCGGCTTTCAATAATGAGTTTGGTCGTCCGAATCTTTGTGGCTACTTCCGAACTTTTGAGCAGAATGTAGATGGTGAAGTAAGAGGTTTTCATAAACCTATCATGTTGGCAGGTGGTTATGGAAACATCCGAGAAGATCATGTGTTAAAACATAAAATCCCAGTAGGCGCCAAGTTGATTGTCTTTGGCGGTCCTGGCATGTTGATCGGTTTGGGTGGAGGAGCTGCTTCTTCGGTTGATTCTGGGCAAAGCTCTGAAAACCTTGATTTTGCATCCGTGCAGCGCGGAAACCCTGAAATTGAACGACGTGCACAAGAACTAATCGATGCCTGCTGTGCGCTTGGTGACCGCAACCCGATTGTTAGCATCCATGATGTGGGTGCGGGTGGGATATCAAATGCGCTGCCAGAATTGGTGGCAGATTGTGATCGAGGTGCGATCTTTGACTTGAACAGTATTCTGGTGGCAGACAAAGCCATGTCGCCTTTAGAAATATGGTGTAATGAGTCTCAAGAACGTTACGTCTTGGCTATTGAAGCCCATAGATTGACGGATTTTGAGGCGTTAGCCAAACGTGAGCGTTGCCCATTTGTCGTGGTGGGTGAAGCCATTGAAGAGCAAAAGTTAGTATTAACGGATATTCATTCAAGCCAAAATCCGATTGATATGCCTTTAAGTTTGCTGTTGGGTAAGCCGCCACAAACCGTTAAAAATGTGACCTCTATTCCGGGAAAAACAACGGATTGGAATTATAGTAATGTGGATATAGAGGATGCAGTTTCCCGTGTTTTGCAGTTTCCAGCGGTCGCAGACAAAAGTTTCTTAATCACCATTGGTGATCGCAGTGTAGGCGGTATGACGGCTCGTGATCAGATGGTTGGTCCTTGGCAAGTACCTGTGGCAGATGTTGCCGTAACCGCCAGTAGTTTTACAACCTATACGGGTGAAGCCATGGCAATTGGTGAGCGTCCCGTATTGGCGATGATGAATCCAGAGGCCGCTGCACGGGTGACGATCGCCGAAGCTGTTACCAATATTTCAGCGAGCTATATCGATCATATTTGTGATATTAAGTTGTCGGCAAATTGGATGGCAGCCTGTGGGCATGAAGGCGAAGATGCAAACCTTTATGAGATGGTGAAAACAGTGGGCATGGAATTCTGCCCTGAAATTGATTTGACCATTCCTGTTGGGAAAGATTCCTTGTCCATGAAAACAAAATGGACAGATGGGGTAGAGGATAAATCTGTGACCTCACCTGTCGCATTAGTGGTGACTGCATTTGCGCCTGTATTGGATGTGCGTAAAACCTTAACCCCTAGATTGCAGTTGGATATGGAAGCCACGGATCTGATTTTGATTGATTTGGGTGAAAACAAACAGCGCATGGGTGGTTCTGTGTTGGCGCAAGTTTACAGTGAACTAGGTCAAGAAACACCTGATATTGAAGCACGCATTTTACGTAATTTTTTTATGGCGATTCAAAAGCTAAATCATAATGGTAAGATTTTGGCTTACCATGACCGTTCTGATGGTGGCTTAATGGCGGTACTTGCGGAGATGATGTTTGCGTCACATTGTGGGCTAGATATTCATTTAGATGGTTTGGGCGAAGACCCCATTTCGGCACTTTTTAATGAAGAGCTAGGTGTGGTGATTCAGGTTTGTAATATTGATCGAGATGAAGTGCTCTCAATGCTTGAAGTCTTTAAATTAGACGCTTTTGTGATTGGGGAACCTGCGGCACATCATCAACTGCACATTCAGCATGATATAGATGATGTCTATATTGCGGATCGCATAGACTTACATCGCTTATGGTCAAAAACAAGCTTCAAGATACAGTCGTTACGAGATCATGCAGGTTGTGCCCAAGAAGAATATGACCAGCTATTGAATAATGAAGATGATGGTTTATTTGCAAAAACCAGTTTCAATATTGGTGAAAATATTGCCACACCGTTCTTGGATGTTGAAACGAAGCCTAAAGTGGCGATATTGCGTGATCAAGGAGTGAATGGGCATCTTGAAATGGCAGCAGCTTTTAGTTTGAATGGGTTTGATGCCATAGATGTACACATGAGCGATCTGCAAAGTGGCTGTATTAACCTGAAAGACTTTAAAGGGCTTGTGGCTTGTGGTGGCTTTTCCTATGGTGATGTCTTGGGTGCAGGGGGTGGATGGGCAAAGTCAATCTTATTTAATCCCATGCTTTCAGCGCAGTTCAAGGAGTTTTTTCATCGTGAAGATACTTTTTCATTAGGTGTTTGTAATGGTTGTCAGATGCTTGCCCAACTAAAAGACTTGATTCCAGGAGCAGATCATTTTCCACGATTTGTGCGAAATCTATCAGAGCAGTTTGAAGGGCGTTTAAGTATGGTGGAGATTCCAAAGTCAAATTCTATCCTACTAAAAGGGATGGTGGGGACACAGGTTCCTGTCATTGTCTCTCATGCTGAAGGGCGAGTGAAATACTACCAAAACGGTGATTTTCAAGCATTGGCTGATCATCATCAAGTGGCTTTACGTTATATTGATCACCTTGGAAATCCTGCCAACACTTATCCCTTGAATCCTAATGGTTCGGAAGATGGGCGTGCAGGATTCTGTTCAGAAGATGGACGTGTGACCATTATGATGCCGCATCCTGAACGAGTATTTAGAAATTTGCAATTATCTTGGCACCCACAAGGCTGGAAGCATAAAGAGTTTTCACCTTGGATGCGGATGTTTGCCAATGCGCGTGTTTGGGTGGGTTAGTTATTAGGCAACAATTAACCCATTCTCCATTCCAGCAAATCTCTTTTCGAGGTCGCGATTTTATTATCAAACGAGATGATTTATTAGGGCCAGAGCTTTCGGGGAATAAAGCACGAAAACTGTATCACTTTTTTCAGCAAGGTAATTTAAAAATTAAAACCATCGCTTCGTTTGGTGGCAATCAATCTAACTTTATGTTGGCACTTTCAGAGCTTGCAAAAATTAAAGGTTGGCGTTTTGAATATCACACAAGATCCTTACCAAAATATCTCAAAGTCAATATTCAAGGGAACCTAAAACAAGCTATGGGTAATGGCATGGTGTTACAAGAGATAAGCCAAGCTGAATTGAGTTTAATTTATCTAAAGAAATATTATGAAAATAAAGGGGATATATACCTTTTTGATCAAGGCGGTCGACAGTCTGAATCAGAAGCTGGAATGGCGCAGTTAGCCATAGAAATAAAAGAATATGTGACAGGAAATAAATTAGATGAGTACCATGTTTTTTTGCCTTCGGGTACGGGTGCGTCAGCATTTTATTTGCAACAACATTTACCAGATAAAGTGGTCAAAACCTGTGCCTGTGTGGGGAATGAGGCGTATTTATTTGAGCAAATGGCATCGCTAGCTCAAGGTGTTAGAGGTGTAAAATTCCCTGAAGTGTTAACGCAAGAAAAAAAAACCCATTTTGGAAAGTTAAATGTTGAGCATTTAGAAATGTACCAATGTTTACTGGATGAAACAAATATCGAATTTGATTTGTTGTATGATCCTATTGGCTGGAAAGCGTTATTGGAAAATGCCTTAAAACTTAATGGCGAAATCATTTATGTGCATTGTGGAGGTGTTTCAGGGAATGAAACGATGTTGATGCGGTATGATTACGCATCAAAGAGAATTATCTGAGAACTATCTCTCACCCATAATTGAAAATTCAGCCTAATTGTTGGATAATTGATCCCACTATATGCCAAGCAGTTTTAAACGAATGCAGTTGATTAGAAAAGCCGATCTACATAAATCACAACGGGCATCCGTGGCAACCATTGGCACCTTTGATGGTGTGCATTTGGGACATCAATTTGTATTGAATAAGCTACGAAAAAAAGCCGTTGAATTAAATCTTCCGGCAACCGTGATTTGTTTTGAACCGCAACCGCAGGAGTTTTTTTTGAGTGATCAGGCGCCAGAACGATTGACGCCGTTTAGAGATCGGGTGCAAGCTTTTAATGACTATGGTGTGGATCAAGTGGTTTGTTTGCAGTTCAATAAAGCGCTACGCAGTCTTTCTGCGGAAGATTTTGTGTTAGAAATTTTAGTTGACGCCTTGCAAATAAAATATTTGGTGGTGGGAGATGATTTTCATTTTGGTAGTGATCGCAAGGGAAATTTTGCACTGCTTCAACAACTAGGTGAAAAACATGGTTTTGTTGTTGAGAAAATGACAACCTATGAGATTCAAAATGCACGAGTGAGTAGCACCGTTATTCGGCAATTTATTCAAAGCCATGATTTTAAAAAAGCGGCAGATTATTTAGGTCGCCCTTATGCGATTAGTGGGCGGATACATTATGGCGCGCAAAATGGACGCAAAATTGGTTTTCCAACGATTAATTTGCCACTATCGGTAAAAGTTGCCGTATCGGGTGTGTATATCGTCAAAGTAGTGCTTTCAGGAAGCCAAGTTAAATATGGGGTTGCCAATATTGGCGTTCGACCTACAATCTGTGGCAAAAGACGATTACTCGAAGTGCATTTATATGACTTTGAAGGTGACTTGTATGGACAGTATGTTAAAGTTGAATTCTTAAAACATGTGCGAGATGAGCAGAAGTTTGATTCCTTTAGCGAACTTGCCGCCCAAATTCAAAAAGACAAAGCTTATGGCGCGACTTGGGTTGAAGAATATAAGTTAGTCAGAACATAAATAAAAATTAGTGAGCAGAAAGGCCAGAGCATGACAGATCACAAAGATAATACCAAAAACTCAGATGCGAAGAATTATAAAAGCACCTTGAATTTACCAAAAACCCCTTTTTCAATGAAAGCAAACTTGGCAAATAAAGAGCCAATGCGTTTGCAGAAATGGATTAAAGAGGGGCTATACGATCAGATTCGTGAAGCAAGAGCAGGCTGTGAAAAATTTATTTTACATGATGGTCCTCCTTATGCGAATGGTGATATTCATGTGGGTCATGCCGTGAATAAAATTCTAAAAGACATCGTGCTGAAGTCCAAAACCCTAGATGGTTATGATGCACCTTATGTGCCGGGTTGGGACTGTCATGGTTTGCCGATTGAGCTTCAAGTTGAAAAGAAGGTGGGTAAAGCTGGGGTTAAAGTGGATGCCAACAAATTTCGTAAAGAATGTCGTAAATATGCTAAAAACCAAGTAGAACGTCAGAAGAAAGACTTTATTCGTTTAGGTGTGTTTGGGGACTGGCAAAACCCTTATTTGACCATGAATTTTGATTATGAAGCCAATGTGGTCAGGACTCTGGCAAAAATCATTGATAATGGGCATTTGTCAAAAGGGTATAAACCCGTTCATTGGTGTTGTGATTGTCGGTCAGCCTTGGCAGAAGCAGAAGTGGAACACCAAGATAAAGTATCGCCTGCCATAGATGTCAAGTTTAAAATTGTGAATACAGGTAAATGGGCGGAAGCCTTTGGTGTTTCAGATATATCAACCGAGACCTATGCGGTAATTTGGACGACAACGCCGTGGACGCTGCCTGCAAACCAAGCCATTGCGGTTGGAGATGATATTGAATATGTCTTAGTGGCACTTTCAGGTGTGGAGGAGAATATTGTTGTTGCCAAAGATCTGTTAGAGGACGTTGCAAAACGTTGTGATCTTGAAAATTATAAAGTATTAGCCACGGCAAAAGGTCGTGATTTGGTGCACCTTAAGGCGGAGCATCCATTTTATGATCGCAGCGTTCCTGTTTTGCCGGGTGAGCATGTGACTATTGATTCAGGTACGGGGCTGGTACATACCGCACCGGCTCATGGTGTGGAAGATTTTATATTAGGAAAAGCCTTTGATTTGCCAGTTGAAAACCCAGTCAATGCTAGCGGTTGTTACGTGGAAGGTACGGAACATTTTGCAGGGGAGTTTGTTTTTAAAGCCAATGAGCATGTTGTCAGCGTTTTGAGTGAAAATGCCCGTTTGTTGAATTATCATAAATTAGAGCATAGCTATCCACATTGTTGGCGCCATAAAACGCCTTTGATATTCAGAGCGACGCCGCAATGGTTTATTTCTATGGAGAAAAATGGACTACGACAATCTGCGGAAGCGGCGATTAATGAAGTGTCATGGCTTCCTGGTTGGGGTAAAAAACGTATTGAAGGCATGATGACGGATGGACGCCCAGACTGGTGTGTTTCTCGTCAAAGAACTTGGGGTACTCCAATGCCTTTGTTTGTAGATAGAGAGACCAATGAGCTACATCCTCGCACATCAGAAATTATGGAGCAAGTGGCACAAAAAATTGGAAAAGGTGGTATTGAAGCGTGGTTTAATGCAGAAGATAGCGAGTTTATCACGGAAACTGATCAGTATTCACGGGTGAAAGACACCCTAGATGTCTGGTTTGATGCAGGTGCTTCAAATGCCTGTGTGCTAGAAGAAAATGAGGCTTTGCGTTTTCCTGCCGATTTGTATTTAGAAGGCTCTGATCAGCATCGTGGTTGGTTTCAATCTTCATTGCTGACAGGGTTAGCTCGAAAAGGGGAAACGCCATACAAGCAAGTATTAACCCATGGGTTTACGGTAGATGCGCATGGTAAAAAGATGTCAAAATCCTTAGGGAATGTCGTTTCTCCTCAAGATATTATGAAAACATTGGGGGCGGATATTTTACGCCTATGGGTGGCATCCACTGACTATCGTTCAGAAATGACGGTTTCAGATGAGATCCTAAAACGTACTGCTGACACCTATCGTCGAATTCGAAACACCTCAAGATACTTATTGTCCAATCTTAATGGCTTTAATCCAGAAGAGGATATGGTGGCATTTGAAGATATGGTGGCATTGGATAAGTGGGCGATTGCAAAAACTGATCAAATACAAAAAGAAATTATCACTGCCTATGATGATTATCAGTTCCATGTTGTCTCACAGTTGATTCACCATTTCTGTTCTATAGACATGGGCAGTTTTTATTTAGATGTGACAAAAGATCGCCAATATACAGCAAAATCGGATGGTCATGCGCGTCGGTCAGCACAAACTGCGATGTACCATATTATTCGAGCCTTAACGGCATGGATGACGCCCGTTCTCTGTTTTACAGCAGATGAAATTATGGCGGCAATGCCAGGTGAGGGCAAAGAAAATGTCTTTACAGCGAAATGGTATAATGGTTTGTCAACGTTTGCAGAAAACGATGAAATGGGATTTGAATTCTGGGATAATTTCTTGGTGGTGAGAGATGAGATTAATCGCCTGATTGAACAAAAACGGATTGCAGGGGTTATTGGTTCATCACTAGAAGCTGAAATAACCTTATATGCAGATGGTGAGGTATATCATCAACTCTTAGCATTGAAAGATGAACTCCGCTTTGCCTTAATTGCCTCAGGTGCTGAGTTGAAGGCACTATCTGAGGCGCCAGCAAGTGCGGAGGTCACCGAGAATGAAGCGCTTCGCGTTGAAGTACAAGCATCCTTAGCACCCAAATGTGCCCGTTGTTGGCATCGTCGTGAGGATGTGGGGCAAAATAAGGAGCACCCTGAAATTTGTGAACGCTGTGTGGAAAATATTGAATCTACTTTTGGTGAGGTGCGTTATTATGTCTAAATTGGCACCTAAACAGTCACAGAACGTTAAAAAAGGTCAGTTACGTTGGTTGTGGGTCGCGGCAGTGATCATGCTTGTAGATCAACTCAGCAAAATGTGGGCAGTGCATAATCTAAAATATGCCGTGCCAGAACAGGTTTTTCCAGGGTTTAACTTAACGTTGTTATATAATTATGGTGCCGCTTTTAGCTTTCTAGATAACAGCAGTAAAACCTGGCAAGTTTTTTTCCTTGCTGCGGTTGCGTTAATTGTGATTGCTATTTTATTGATTTGGGTATCTCGAATACCGAAAACACAACATATTCTACCCATAGGTTTATGTTTGATCGTGGGTGGGGCGGTTGGTAATTTATATGATCGTATCGCCCATGGTTATGTTGTTGATTTTCTGGACTTTTATGTTAACAATTATCATTGGCCTGCCTTTAATGTGGCAGACTCTTCGATATGTGTTGGTGCGATTTTAGTCATTATCGTATCTTTTAAACGAGGATAACTAGCACATATTTATTAAGGTAATCTTAATTCGGTGCAAAAAAATCAAAATAATTATAGTTGGCTCTTTTTGTAATGAGTTTTTCCTGATAGGCTCGGTGACTTAAGTTTATCAATCATTATAAAAAAGGAAGAACAATGATTAAAAAAAGTGTACTGGCTGTTCTTGCCGTAACAGTAGGATTGTCTATAAATCTACAGGCTGAAACGACTGCCACAACCAATAAAAATTCTATGAGCGTTGAGCAACGTTTGGACAAGATGCAAAAACGTATTGATCAATTAGAAGCCGAGGCAAAAGCTCGACAAACACCCGTTGTGGCGCACAGCAGCGCCCATGTTTCTAAGGACGCTAATGTTACTAAAATGCAAGGCCAGATCGCTAAATTAGAAGAAAATGACCATAAATGGCATAAATATTTTAATGATCCAGATATATCAAAGAATAGTGATGGCGAATACAGTACATTCCGTAATCGTGGTAGCTTGATTTCTTTGGTTCATGAGGATACAGAGTATGGCCCTTCTACAACTTTCGAAGAATTTCCATCTTCTATAGTGCCTCTAAGTATG
>CAUZSH010000048.1:0-16316 GCA_963582935.1 Gammaproteobacteria bacterium | reverse complement strand
ATCCATGGAATGTGGATATAAAGAGTAATAGTTTTCAGAAAGTGATGTTATTGCTTGAACTGTCAAAAGAACAGCAAACGAATATTATAAGACGGATTAAAGTGCGAGAAGGGCGTTCTGGATTCGTGTATTTAAAAAGGCAAGTGAATCCGAAAATTGCTTCTGAAATTTCCCATATGGAATTATTGGGAGTCCATCTAAAACGAGAATACAAGCGCTATTACCCTGATGGTGAAGTGACTTCTCAAGTGGTTGGTTTTACAAATATCGATAATAAAGGCCAAGAAGGAATTGAGCTGATTTTTAACGACTGGCTAGATGGCGAAGGTGGTCACCAAAACCTTTGGCGAGATGCAAAGGGTAATCATGTGCGTATCTTAGAGGGCGGTAAGATACCGAAACATGGGAATGATATTGCGTTGAGTATTGATCGTAAGATTCAATATATTGCCTATAAAGCACTCAAAGAAGGCGTTGTTGAAAATCATGCACTTGCGGGCAGTGTGGTGGTGATGGATGTTAAGACTGGTGAGGTGCTTGCCATGGTGAATCAACCCTCCTATAACCCAAATAATATGACTACAGCTTTTCCTGATACAATGCGTAATCGTGTGGTAACAGATGTTTTTGAACCAGGATCTGTGATGAAAACATTTTCAGCCGTTGCCGGTCTTAAAAGTGGTGAGTACACGCCAGAATCTATTATCAGTACTTCACCCGGGTACTATCGAGTTGGAAAGAGAACGGTTCGTGATTTTAAAAATTACGGTGAGATGGATTTAGGGTATATTTTACTGAAATCCAGTAATGTGGGGATTTCTAAGGTGATATTATCTCTGCCGCCAGAAGCTTTACCAGATACGCTCCGTGAGTTTGGTTTTGGATCGGCCACGGGAATAGAGTTTCCTGGGGAACGTACGGGTCTCGTGCCATCACCTACAAAGTGGGGTGAGTTTCCTCTGGCAACATTGTCATTTGGCTATGGCATGAACCTAACAACATTGCAGTTAGCTAGAGGATATGCAGCTCTTGGAAATAAAGGTGTTATGGTGAAGCCCACTTTTATTCGTGTAAATCCTGGTGAGAATATTGAAAAGGTTGAAGTGGTGAATGATGTGGTTGCCGAGCAGGTGATTACCATGCTCCAAAATGTTGTTGAAGGCAAAGGCGGCACGGGTGCGAAAGCAAGGATCTGGGGCTATCATGTGGCAGGCAAGACGGGGACAACTCGTAAGGCGATTGCCGGCGGTTATGCTACGGATGATTATATGGCGGTATTTGCAGGTTTGGCGCCCGCAACCAATCCAAAGTTGATCATTATTGTGGTCGTGGATGACCCAAAAGGTGAAAGTTATGGTGGTGGTTCGGTAGCCGCGCCTATTTTTGCACGGATTATGTCGCAGAGTTTGAGGGTTTTGAGTGTGGTGCCTGATAAGGTTTGATTGTTTGTTGTGGAGGAAAATAATGATCACAATATAGTATTTTCTACAAGAAAAACCTGTTATACAGATCTGTTAGCGAAAATAATCTGTTGCATAAGAGGCCGGGTTTGCAGCCATTTCAAACCATTATAGGCTGTGATTATAATTTACCCTCATGGTTCATTTAATCAGTCGAAGTATTTTCATGAAGATACAGAAAACGACATTAATTTCAATTAGTTGAATATTTTATGTGTTTAAGTTTGACTTCCAAATAAGAATAGATAGAATGCTTAACTGATTATGGCAGGAAGCCACTTTCTATTACTAGAGAGATGGTCTGTACGGAGTAAAACAAACCATGAGGGATCAATAATGAATGGCATATGGAAAAAAAGAATCGTTACAGTCGCGATGTCTAGTTTATTTATCAGTAGCGCATTTGCAGACTGTACACTAGATACATATCAGCAAGGATGGACGGGCTCAATCACATTCCACTGTGATGCGAAAACAAATTTATCTCAAAGTCCAATCTCTTTCAAACTATCTGACGGTGTAACAATTGAAAGTGCTTGGGGTTTGAGTGGCGCTCCAACAGAAGTTAGTATGGATAAAGATACAGCTCAAATATTAGTAGGTAAAAAGTATCACCCGGTAGAAGATTACATACTGCCTGCAAATGAAAAAGCTATCATTAGTTTTAGTCCAAGCAATTCAAACTACACTATTTCAGAATTTAATGTTGGCACTAAGCCTATAAACAAGGGAACGATAACTTTCTCAAAAGCGGTTGATAGTTCCGATATTCTGGACGATACGAAAATTTTTTTAAAACCAAAAGAAAGCAATACTTCTAATGGGTATCAGTTCATTTGGGGTGACGTGATGTCGGGTAAAGCACAATTAATTGACTCGGGTAAATACGTCATTTCAGCCACCACGAATGGTAATATTATTTCGGCGTTACCTTCAGAAGTAAATATCAAAAATAATCAAAATTTTCCCGTGCAGTTAACGTATCAAAAGTATAAGGGAATATTTACATTTTCACTAAATCAATCTAGGCCGATAGGTGCTGGAAATGTGATTGTAACGGTTAAAGACAAAACCAATGATTCTGAAGCTCAGCTTGAGTTACCTTGGGGAAATATACCAACAAATATTGGCAACCTTGCCTCGGGTCATGTGTATTCATTTAGTGCAAATAATATTTATGCGAATAATAAGAATTACAACTTTTCTTTTGATCCAACAGAAATATCAACCTTATCATCTAAGACAAATTATTCTATAAGTGTAAAAGCAACAGGAACACCTATTGTAACATACCCAGTATCGTTGAATGTTTCCGGTTTGCCAGATCAAGAAAAAAGCACCATTACTTTAAAAGATGGCAAAGGAAATATAGTTGGCAGTGAATCTGTTGGTAATATAACGAAGTCCTATCAGGTGCCTGCTGGAGGGTATATTTTATCTGGGCAAACGATTTCAAAAGGCAGTTATAACTATTCATATAATAACGGCCAAGGAAAAAAAATCACCATAAATCCTGGCAACCAAAATGAGGTTAAAATTATCTTTCAAAAGAAAGAGTCATCAAACAGCGTAGCAGGTTGGCCAAATTATTTGGCAATGGGTGCGGTAACCGATGCGAATATATTAAATATTGACCAATTAAAAGGGCGTTTAGTTGATGCCATTTTCAAATATGCTGGCGATGGCGGTAATGGTGATCCAGGAAGAATAGTTTTCCCTATATACACACAAAACACAATTAATTTAGCAGAGTCTTTATCGAAAGAAAATAGTCATACAGTAAAGCCTGTTATGGTTGTTTATACTGCTGAAATGAGTGGGGGAACTGCCTATAAAGATTTAGACAATGTGACGAATTTGACAATGCATTTTATCAATCTCATGCTTGTTTCTCAGGTTTTACAGTCTGCCGAAGCTGAAAAAGGAGGTGTAGGTTCAATCGTTTTGAATCCAGACTTACTTGGAATGGTTCAGCAGCAGAACCTTTATAATAGCACTACTGGCGAAATTGGAACATTGAAAGACATTCAAGTGCAAGAGTCACTCTCAAAGGCTTATTGGTTTATAACAACACCGCACAATTGGACATTAAACCTGAATAATGGAAATACACTAATCATAAATGAGACTACGCCAGTTAATGTTTTAAAAAATGCTTTTGCGGGTGCCTATAAAAAGGATGGAGTTTACTCTCCTTGGGATATAAAGACAGCCTGGGAAGCAGATGCTATCAGTATTTTAAATCAAGCACCCCATAACTCTGATCTAACAATCCCTAAATTTGCAGATAATTTTAAAGGATGGATACAGGCAACAAATTGGGCTATAAAAGAAGTTGGAGCAAATGTTACATTTGGTTGGCAGGAAAATGTATGGAGTGGGAACTCAGCAAATTGGGTTCATAATAATTATAGTGAGGCTCAAATAAACAGCAAATTATCCTCGCCATCCGTGCAGCTTTGGAGTGATTTAGGCGTTTATAATGGGAATTACAAGCCAGACTTCTTAGTTTTTGATAAATATGAAATGGATGCAATACCCGCAGCCGCAGGTATCGGCTATGTTTGGAATGCACGAGATTGGGATAATTATTTAACTTATGTCAAACAAATGAGCGATGGCTTAAATAAGGCGCCTGTTATGCTATGGCAAATTCCTGGTGGGCATCTGCAGTTACAAAATGATGTTGATCTTCGTCAAAATCATGCATCTACCGCACCCCATTATTTTTTTGGTGATATTGAGCTAGACGATGGATTAACGAATATTAAAAGTTATATTACTGATATTGTATTGCCTGATAGTGCATATAATTGTGATTCTAGTGGTGGGTGTTCAATGACAACTTATCTCACAGTGAATGATTATGGCTGGCAAGAAAGCAATCTAGAAAAAGCTAAAAATAGCAATGTGTTTTCTATTTTGTGGGGCGGTGGTAATACAACAAGTGTTGGCACTTTTCCTCAAAATGATGGTGGGTGGCTGAGTACTAGGGTGAATGCATATCAAAATAGCACAATTCCTCTGTAATTCATGTATAGTTGGGAACAATATTATCCATTGTGCTTGATATCTCAGTAGATTATGCTATTAGCCACCATAAAAATTTTATAGTCTAGAGATCTTATGTTTTGCAACAACACTATTTCACACCGACGTATTCGAAATGAAGAAGGTGATATTGATCATATTGAAATTTCAGTAGAGGGCCGCGCGTTAATTAATACCCCGATTATCAATAAGGGTATTGCCTTCACAAAAGAAGAGAGAAAATCCTTTAATATGATGGGAATGCTTCCAAGTAAGGTGGAAACTTTAGAAGAGCAAGCACATCGTTTGTATTTACAGTTTCATCAAAAAGAAAGTCCCTTGGCTAAGCATATATTTTTAATGCAAATGCATGATTTTAATGCCACCGTTTTTTATAAGCTTGTAGCAGATCACATGGAAGAAATGTTACCCATTATTTACACCCCGACTGTGGGTGAATCTGTACAAAACTTTAGTCTGCAAATGCGTCGACCTCGTGGTGTGTACATTGATTATGAGGATAAAAATGATATTGCGACTATTTTGGCAAGTCATTGTCGAGAGGATATTGATTTTGTTATTGTGACGGACGGTGAGGCGGTTCTTGGAATAGGCGATCAAGGTGTTGGGGGCATGGATATTAGCATTGGAAAATTGATGGTTTATATCTTATTCTCGGGGCTTGATCCGACAACAGTGCTGCCAATATTTTTGGATGTGGGAACAGATAATGAGGCATTATTGAATGATTCATTGTATATAGGGAGGCGGCATAAGCGAATTCGAGGGCCGGAGTATGATAACTTTATTGATCAATTTGTTTCCGCGATTCAGGTAACTTTTCCAAAGGTGTTTTTGCACTGGGAAGATTTTGGTCGAGATACGGCACGTAAAAATCTCGTTCGTTATCAAGATAAAATGTGTACCTTTAACGATGACATGCAAGGAACGGGGATTGTCACCACGGCAAATATTTTATCAGCAATAGAAGGGCAAGGACTTTCTATGAAAGATCAACGTATCGTGATGCATGGTGCGGGTACGGCAAGTTGTGGTATTGCAGATCAAATCTGCGATATGATGATTGAGGCAGGACTTTCTGAGGCGGAAGCAAGAAGCCGCTTTTGGATATTAAATAGCAAAGGTTTATTAACACGCCATCAAAAAACTATTCAATTTTTTCAAGAACCTTATGTGCATAGCAAGGAAGATGTTGCTGATTGGAATGTCGCCGATCAAGAAAATATCATGCTTGAAGATACGGTTAAAAATGCAAAACCCACGATTTTAATTGGTGTTTCCACCGCTTATAATGCCTTTACAGAAAAAGTTGTTAAGGAAATGGCACGTCATATGAAACGCCCCATCATTATGCCATTATCTAATCCAACCTCAAAAAGTGAAGCGCACCCTGCAGACTTAATCGAATGGACAGAAGGTCGCGTGATTGTGGCGACAGGCAGTCCCTTTGACCCTGTTCAATATGGTGATCACGTCTATGAAATCTCGCAAGGCAATAATGCTTATATTTTTCCAGGCTTAGGGCTTGGTGTTATTGCCTCAAAAGCCACGCGTTTAACGCCGAGTATGATTCGAGCAGCATGTCATGCCTTGAGTGCTTTATCTCCATTTAGAAAGGATAATAGCCAGACTTTAATGCCACCATTAAAAGATGCGAAGAGCCTGAGTCACGTAGTTGCGGTTGCCGTAGCTAAGAGAGCCGTTGCAGATGGCGTTTCAGATTTGGATTTAAATTTATTAGAAAAACGTATTCGTTCTGTGCAGTGGGAACCAAAATACTACCCTTATAAGCTCATCTAAATTCAATCTTGCACGCAACCATGCATATTTGGTGATTATAATGCTACCAAGATTTCAGACAGATTCGTTGTCTCTTAAGTTTCAGATTGTTTATACATTACTAAAACGACCAAACAGCATTCTTAATATGTCTTTATCCGGTGACTTTTCGATGAAGTCGCTTATAATGCTAGAGTAAAATCTATACGGTGAAGGGCACTATCCCATGAAAAAAATCGCAATCTTAGGAAACGGTCAATTAGCGGCAATGATGCATGATGTGTCAGTAAAGCTTGGGCTTCTAACGACAGACTTTCCATTACCAGAGATTAATAAAGATGGCAGTTGCCCGCATTCGGAGACTTCATCGTGGGTGAAAAAGTTGAAAAACTTTGATGTGGTGACTTATGAGATTGAAAATATCCCTGTGTCACTATTGGAAGCAGTAAATGATGTCGTGCCTGTTTATCCATCTATTCCAGCGCTTGCATCTTCACAAGATAGACTGATTGAAAAAACCACTTTTACCAAGTTAGACATTCAAACAAATGCTTTTATGTCAATTAGCCGTCAGGTTGATTTCACAAAAGCGGCACAAAAATTTGGATACCCTTTTATCATAAAAACACGCCGTTTTGGCTATGATGGAAAAGGGCAGTATGTGCTTAAGTCTGAAGATGATATTTCAAAAGCATGGAGCGTTTTGGGTGAACATGCTTTGATTGCAGAGTCTTTTGTAAAGTTTGATTATGAAGTCTCACAAATTGCCTCAAGAAGCCAATCTGGCAAAATTGTTTATTACCCCTTGGTGCGGAATGAGCACCGTGAAGGCATTTTGCGTGAAACGCATGTTTTAGCGATGAGCGATACGCTCTCAAGAAAAGCACAAGCAGCGATTGAAAAAGTATTAAACCACTTTGACTATGTTGGGATACTTGCGATGGAATTTTTTGTTGTGGATGATGCCCTTTATGTGAATGAAATGGCACCACGTGTTCATAATTCTGGACATTGGAGTATAGGTGGAGCCGTGACTAGCCAGTTTGAAAATCATTTGCGTGCAGTGGCGGGACAAGCGCTTGGTGAGACCAATCCTACGCATACTTATACCATGATGATTAACTTGATCGGCGAAGATGTTTTAGATAATCGCTTGAGTCATTTACAAGGTGTCACAGTTAAATCTTATGGGAAATCTTTGAGAGAAAATCGTAAGATGGGACATATTAATATCGTTAGTGACTCAGAGAAAGTATTTAAAGAAACAGTAACAAAAGTCTATCAAAAGATTGAAGCAACGCCTTGTCTTACCAAGTAGCAGATAAGGTATTTACCAGGTCGGTGAATTGTTTGCCTTTTACAAATCCTGCTAGAGAGTCATATTTCCCATCTTTTGTCTTATAGAGAAGAGTAGGTGTGCCACCAAAACCATTATTTGTGAAGAACTCTGTGTTCGCTTCTACGTTTGCGAAGGCTGTTTGTGTTTCCACATTCGTTGACAATGGGTTTAGGGCTTGTAATCCACCTTGTTCTTTTGCAATATTAAATGCATTTTCATCTTTACGTAAAGCCTGTAATGGATTTTTTGCAGTGAGCATAGCGGCAGCTTTGCCGGCACTGTCTGCTCTTAAGAATCCTGCAGGCAACCACTTAATTTGAAGATCCCCATTTTCAATGACTTTAGATTTAACGATTTCTTCATACATCAAATGACAATATATACAGTTTGGATCAATGATAATATAGAGCTTATGTTTAGCAGAATCTTTACCTTCAGTGATGGTGTGAAGCTTCGCAATTTCTTGATAGGCTGCTTTTGCAATCTTGCTTTGAATGAGGCGTTGTTGGTATTTTTCAGTGATGTTTTCACCATTTGCAGTGATAACATTTCCGATAAAGAGATACTTACCATCCTTAGAAAAAATAATTTGAGATTGCCCGCCACCTTGTTGTTTGACCACATAGCCTTGCAAGTCGACACCTTCAGGCGTAAAGGTGTCGGTAACATTGAGCTGCCCTTTGGTAAGATTTTTAATTAGCGTTTCACCTTTTTGGAATGCAGGGCTAAGTACAGAGGAGGTTGAGGTTGTCATAGTGGGTGTCGTATTCGCAACGACCGCAGCTGAAAATGCGGTTGCACAAGTTAATACAGCAAGAGATTTGATTTTAAGCATCATATTTTATTTTTTATTGATTATGTAATGCACTTAAGTCTGGCAGAAATTTGCTGTCAAAACAATTATGTGCCTTTACTTGTTTTGAAAATAAAGACGTACTCACATTTACTAATGGTTGTGGTTCGAGAGATAGTGTTCTCATTACGATGCAGAGCAGACTATTCCTGATCAGAATCCAAATCACAGGTCTTAATCTCATACTCTGTCACAATCTCACCATGAATGAGATGTTTTTGGATAATTTGTTCAAGCACCTTGGGTGAACAGCTGTGATACCAAACCGCATCAGGGTAGATGACAGCAATAGGCCCATGTTTGCAAACACGTAAACAATTAGCTTTGGTGCGAAAAATTTCACCAGACTGTGTCAGTCCAAGCTCTTGGAGTCTGCTTTTTAAAAAATCCCACGATTTCATGGAGGTTTTTTTACTACAACAGTTATCCTTGCTTTGATCGCAACATAAGAATATGTGGCGTTTGATTTTATCTAGTTTGAGTTTTTTTGCTCGTTCTTTAATCGCAATCATGGATTAATATACTCATGGATTATTTATTTTCGATTTCAGCGCTTTTTTTGTGCAATTTCTAAAAATATTCTGCTACTGTTACACGCAGTAGATTTTACCATAAAGGTTAAGGAGGATACTACATGTATGCAAGCTCAATAGTCGGAATTGTTATTTTTGTCCTGTTACTGGGAGTTTTGTTATTCGCTCAGGTGAAAAAGGTTAGCTTTAATGTTCGTGCATTAAGTTCACTGGTGATCGGTTTGGGCTTTGGCTTAATTCTAAGAACAACCGTTACGGATGGGGCGGCGCATCTCTCAGATCTGGTGGCGATATTAGATTTTTCAGGAAGCATTTACGTCAAGCTGTTGATGATGCTGATTATTCCACTTGTCTTTACTGCGATTGTGCATTCGATTGTTAATCTGAGGGGTAAAAAAGGAAGTTATTTAACAAAGGTAGCCTTTAAAACGGTTGCGATTCTTTTATTGACGACAGGTGTCAGTGCTATTATTGGTAGCTATGTCGCACAGTTCTTTGATATTGGACATGGTTTAAGTATTCCCGGAGTGGTGCTAGATCCCTCGCATAGCTCGGCAGGTATTTTAACCACCTTGTTAGCGATGATTCCAAGTAATCCAGTTGAAGCGATGGCAAATAATAATGTGATTGCGGTGGTGATATTTGCAGTGTTAATCGGTGTGGCAACATTACAGCTACACAAACAAGAAGAAAAAATTGCAGAGCCTTTTATTGGCTTTATTCACTCAGCTTTTTTTGTTTCTAAAAAGTTAGCAAATATGGTAATTTCTTTAACCCCTTATGGTGTGATGGCATTAATGACGCACATGTCTTTAACTCAAGGTTGGACAACCTTACACCAGATGATAACTTTTGTGGGTGCAATGTATATTGCTATGGTCATCGTACTTTGTATGCACATTGTTTTATTGCTGTTGGTGGGTGTGAATCCGATTACCTATTTTAAAAATGTCTATCGTGCACTATTGGTTGCTTTTACCACACGTTCGAGTTTCGGAACCATGCCGGTGACGATGGATGCATTAGGCAATAGAATGAAGTTGTCTGAAAGTGTTTCGAACTTTGTGCCAGGTGTTGGGGCGACGATTGGCATGAATGCTTGTGCGGGGGTTTATCCTGCTATGTTGGTGGTGATGACGATGACTATTTTGGGAATGCCTATTACTTGGGAAACCGTTCTTTTTATTGCTTTCATTAATATGATTGCTTCTCTCGGTGTTTCAGGTATTCCAGGAACGGCATTTGTCGCGGCGGGTGTAACGCTTTCTACTATGGGGCTCCCTTACAGTATTGTGGCACTAGTGCAGGGTGTTGATCCAATTATCGATATGGGGCGTACGGCAGTCAATGTAAATGCGGTCATGACCACGGCGGTGATTGTGGATAAAACGACGTCAGTTGACTAAGATATTTTTTGTCCTTGATACTGTCTAATATCCAATAAACCTTCGGACTTTGCAACAACCGTTGTAACCGCCGCATCGCCAGTAACATTTACCGCAGTGCGAACCATGTCTAAAATACGGTCGACACCAATAATCAGCGCAATTCCCTCAACAGGCAACCCAACTTGTTGAAGCACCATTGTTAAGGTAATCAGTCCAATACCAGGTACGCCTGCTGTGCCAATTGAGCTTAATGTTGCCGTAATAATTACCATTAAATAACCCGTCAAACCAATATCAATATTATACAAATTGGCAATAAAAATAGTGGCAACACCCTGCATTATAGCTGTTCCATCCATATTGATAGTAGCGCCAAGTGGGATAGTGAAACCACAAACTTTATTATCTACGCCAATATCATTTTTAACGGTTTTAAGCGTGAGAGGGATGGTGGCGTTGCTACTTGACGTTGAAAATGCAAAAAGCATAGTGGGAAACATTTTTTTAAAGAATGGAATAGGAGAGAGTCTTGCTATGCCCGCTAGTAGAATCGAATTTGTGACAAGGAGGTGAACTATTAAAACCAACAACACTGTTCCAAAATAACCAAAGATATGTAGGATTTGAGCAGGTTCAGTAGTGATCATAAGTTTTGTGATAAGGGCAAAGACACCGATAGGTGCGATGAGTAAGATAATATTGACCAAAGACATGATCACCTGATTAATGTCGTTAAACCACGTGCGGATTCTAATGCCCGATTCTCCTGAGATGGAAATAGCAAAACCAAAGAGCAAAGCAAAGATAATCACTTGCAATATTTTTCCTTCTGCTAGGGCATCAATGGGGTTGCTTGGAAATAGATTGATGATAGTCTCTGTAAGTGTGGAGGGTGATTTAGGAATAAAATTAATATCCCCTGTCTGTAAATCAGCGCCTTGACCTAAATGAAACAATAGTGCAAAGCAGATTGCAAGTGTGATGGCAATACAAGTGGTTACAAGATATAGTGCGATGGTTTTTCCACCAACGCGCCCCAGTGTCTTTGGATCGGATAAGTTGCAAGCTCCACAGACAATCGAAACAAATACGAGAGGAACTACAAGCATTTTCATCGAAATGATAAAGATACGTCCAATAAGATCCAGAATGCCCGTGGTGATATATTCATGGATAAACGGTGTCTCTTGAAATTGGTGAAGTATCGCACCTATTGCAAACCCAAGAAACATGCCGATCATTATGTTGCGAGTCAGATTGTTTTTTTTCATAAAAAATATCAATGGGGGGGGGTGAGTCTAATACAGAGTCTATCTGACATAAATAAAATTGTGTAGAGAGGTGTCAATTTAGCGCTTTGGCAGTATGATTGTGGCAAAGGTGAAAAATTCACAGGTTGTTGAATGCTCCAGGATATTTCAAATTGGTATAACAATAAATTTGCCACCAAAGATGCGGCAGTGTTTTTGATTATCCTAATTTCAGGTGTACTAATCATTAATTTTTTCGGGGAAATGCTTGCCCCCATTCTGGCAAGCATTGTCATTGCTTTTTTGCTGGAATCTATTGTGAATGTGTTGTGTAAGTATACAAAAATATCACGAATTTTTTCGGTCATTATCGTTTACCTGATTTTTTTAGCAGCAGTGGTTGCTGTTGTAGTTGTGTTGATTCCTTTATTGGTACATCAATTTGCTGAGTTAGTGAAAACAGCACCAGCCGCAATCGCTTCTTTAAAAGAGTCTTTTGCGCACTTAGCGGTAAAATATCCAAGTGTGATTAATCCAGATCAAGTGAATCAAATTTTTTCAACACTCTCGAGTGTCCGTATAGAAAAGCTGGCGACTATTGGCACGTATATTTTAAAATTCTCTTTGTCTTCTTTGCCGACACTTTTCACCATCTTGATATACTTTTTCTTGGTCCCACTTTTAGTTTTCTTTTTTATGAAAGATAAAAGCACCATTATTAATTGGACATTAAACAGCTTGCCGAAAGAAAAAGGCGGGTTGCAAGAGGTTTGGTTAGACTTGAGACCACAACTTGCTAATTATGTGAAGGGGAAGGCTGCTGAAATGGTTATTATGACAATCGTAACCTATATTGGGCTTGCAGTATTTCACATGAATTATGCCTTGTTGCTGGCTGTTTGTGTGGGGCTTTCCGTGATGATTCCGTATATTGGGATGGTGATTGTGACGATTCCCGTGATGATTATCGGTTTGATGCAGTTTGGTTTTACCAGTACTTTTGCTTATATGTTTATTATTTATTTGATCCTTCAAGCTTTGGATGGCAATTTATTAGTGCCACTTCTATATTCCGAGGCAGTGAGTCTACATCCTGTTGCGGTGATTGCGTCAGTCTTAATTTTTGGGGGGATTTGGGGTTTCTGGGGGTTATTTTTTGCGATACCCTTGGCCGCACTCACTAAAGCGGCTTTGAATATGTGGACACGCCATAGCGATTACAAAGTGAATACCCTGCAGACATAAATATGCTTACTCCTAGAATCCAACGAAGAACCCAAAACCCAGCGGTTTTAGCAGCGTTATCAGCAAGTGGCGTGGCAGATTTTGAAAGCAATATCCTTTCAGGTAGAATTAGTGTTGCTGAAAAAGCACTGGAACTTTTTGCGCCAAAATTAAAACATTTAGATAACCCTTTTTTAATGGCGGATATGCAAAAAGCAGTGGAGCGATTGGCGAAAGCGATTAAATTAAAACAAGTTATTGGCATTGAAACCGACCATGATTGTGATGGGCAAACCTCACATGCCGTAATTCATGAGACACTCATAAAGGTATTTGGGCATCCGAAGTCAAAAATAAGATCTTATATTGGTCATAGAATGAAGGAAGGCTATGGATTATCGGGTTCATTGGCAAAACGTATATTAAATGATGAACCTAAGGCAGATTTGATCATTACGGCAGATAATGGTTCTACGGATGAAGCGCGAATCGCACAACTAAAATATCAAGATATAGACACGATTGTGACAGATCATCATGCGATTCCAAAAGAAGGTATCCCAAGAAGTGCTTTTGCAGTTTTAAATCCAACCCGTGAAGATTGTCAATATCCAGATTCAGCCATTGCGGGCTGTATGGTGGCATGGTTGTTTATGGCGGCAACACGAGGGTTTATGATTCAGCAAGGGCTACTCTCTAAAGAGGTGATGAATCTATCCACAATGCTTGATTTTGTCGCGGTTGGGACTGTTGCTGATTGCGTGAGTATGGCGAATAGTGTTAATAATCGTGCGGTAACCATTTATGGGATGAAGCGTATTTCAGCACAATCAAGGTCTTGTTGGCGTGCCTTTAAACAGAGTTTCCAAAAGGAAATTGGCAGTGAATTTATTGGATTTACGATTGGACCCATGTTGAATAGTGATGGGCGTTTATCGGATGCTTTTAGTTCAGTTAATTTTTTACTATCAGAATCTTCACAAGAATCAAATCATTGGGTAAATGAACTCACAAAGCAAAATGAACAACGCAAGCTCATTCAAAAAAATATCACGGATCAAGCCATGCGAGAAGCCGTTAAGTTGGTTGAAGCAGGACAAAGCTCTATTGCTGTGTATCTACAATCGGGACATGCCGGTGTTCATGGGATTTCTGCCAGTCGAATAAAAGATGCTTTTGGTCGCCCAACAATTATTTTTTCGCCAAAGGAGGGAGAGCCTGATGTGATGACGGGTTCTGCTCGAAGTGTGGATGGCATTCATTTGAAGCATATTCTAGATAAGATTAATGAAATGGATGAGGCTATTTTCATTAAATATGGTGGACATAGTGGTGCGGCTGGCATGACCATTGTAAAAGGAAAATTTGAGTCTTTTTGCAACCTTTTCGAGTCACAAATTATTGCAAGGGTTGAAGATGAGGGCGAAGAGAAGGTGATTTTAGGCCCAGTTATCTATACAGATGGTGAGCTTCACCCTGATGATATTAATTTGGCGACGGTCAAAAAGATAAAATCATTAGAGCCATTTGGTCGTGGTTTTGAGTATCCAGTTTATAACGCAAATGCAACCATTGTTGCAAAACGTATGGTGGGGAAAGAAATGCAACATGCTCAGTTACAACTTAATTTTTCTGGAAAAATAGTGAAAGCAATCTGGTTCAATGCCATTGCACATAAAGTGGCTCATGATATAGGTATAGAGGATGAGGTGTGCGTTATTTTTAAACTGACAGAAGAGTATTTTAATCGCCAACATAAACTCAGTGCAATGATTGAATATATAGAAAAAATTTAAAATAGATTACTTTACTTAAAAAAATATTATGCACTTCTCACTAAAATTTACTATTCTTTAAATATTGGCAAATAGATCAAATAATCTGCTATGAAAAAGATAAGTGTTTATTTATCATCCTTAGTGCTTCAAAGCCTGACGATTTCGGCTTTTGCTATTGGAGTGAATGGTATCGAGGTGAAGTCTGGTTTAGATCAGCGTTTGCATGCTGAGGTGTTACTTTCAGATGTTTCCGAGGATAACGATCTTTTTTTTGCAGTGAGTGCGACAAGTTTAAATAAGAAGATCGGTGGTATTGGTTACATCCTTCAAAAAAGTGACTCCGGTTCGGATATATTAAAAATTTCTTCACAACGCCCAATAGATAAGGCTATTGTTACGTTAGACATTGTTGCGACGGATAAAGGGAAACAGGTTTTGGCCGAAGAGTATACGATTATGCTGGATCCTATTCCTCATGCGGCGGAAGTAAATTTTGATCAATATGGTCCTGTGAAAAAGGGCGAAACACTTGACTCTATTACGGCATCAGTCAAACCAGTCTATGTGGGCTTAGCAGCAGCAAGTAACGCCATTCACACGGCAAACCCTCATGCCTTTGATAAAGGGGACCCTAAAAAACTTATAGCAGGCTCGTATCTTATTATCCCAGATTTGGCTTTTCATATTAATCGTAATGAGGTTACAAACAAGTCAAAAATTGCAGATTTAGATGGTCAATTACAAGCACTTTCAAAACAATTAAACACTCAGTTAGATGGTGTTTATGACAAGCATGGTCAGTTATCCCAGAACCTTGTGACCCTAGAGGGGAAGATGAGTGTGTTGTTGGAGAGTATTGCGAGAATTGAAAGAAACCAAAATATAATGAAATCAAAATTAGGCAAACAAATTTCAACGAGTCCGTCCCATAAAGGTGTTGAGCCAGATCTAGGAAAGTCTGTGATTCATCATGAAGCTAATGGCCCATTTAGCTGGACGGTTGCAATTTTAGGCATTTTGCTGTTAGCTTTTTTATGGTTGGGTTATTACTTGATGCGAAGATATAAGGATTCGAATGTTGAAGATGCTTCGCCAAAATCCAATGCTCCGGTAGCCGTGGGGAACTTACCTGAAGTTGAGGAAAGCTTTAATGAAGAAATAAATGAGGCAGATGTCATCCCAGATGAGGCGCTTTTTATTAGTGAAAAAATGAAAAGTGATGACGGGATGTTTTTAAACAGCGATCTAGAAGAAGTTACTATTGAAAAGGATAGCGATCTTGCAGAAGAGGGAGATTTAAAGAAAGACCAAGAAGAATTGCAGACTGAAGATCTAATGCCTGCACCAGAAATTGTGGAGGTTGGGGAAGCTGAAACTGAAACCGAAATTGTTGGTGATGAAGAAGTAAATACCGAAGTCGAACCGAATGAAGAAAGCGATGTGTCTGAGGTTGAGGAAGAGAATTCAAAAGAAGGTAAACCTGGCTCTGGTTTGAAGTTAACACCACTTGATAAAGGTGGCTCAGAAGATGATAAAAAATAAGGCTTATTTCCTCAAAACAATACTCAATGCATGAATATCCGTATGCATCAAATCCCCTAGAGTTGCATAGATGGCCTTATGGTTTGTGATGCGATTATTTCCCACAAATTGAGGGGATG
>CAUZSH010000047.1:0-16513 GCA_963582935.1 Gammaproteobacteria bacterium | reverse complement strand
AAATACACGAATCCAGAACGCCCTTCTCGCACTTTAATCCGTCTTATAATATTCGTTTGCTGTTCTTTTGACAGTTCAAGCAATAACATCACTTTCTGAAAACTATTACTCTTTATATCCACATTCAATGGATTCACCCAAATAGAATCGACAGGCGTGCTCACCGCCAAAGGGTATCCATTTCGATCAACAATGCTCCCACGATAAGCATGTTTCTGAACAGTACGTTCAACGCGGTCTTCGCCTTGTTTTTTTAAAAACGGATGGTCGACCGTACTCATCATGACTAGCTTTAGCACAATGGCAAGCACTACAACGACAATAAAGAACATGACAAAAATATAACGCTTTTTATTGAGCATTTTTTATCACTCCTTGATAACCTGAATATTTTTTGGTTCTGGTAAATTCATGTCTAATTGATTTTTTGCGACAATTTCCACTCGGTTTGGAGACGCAAGAGAACTGTGCTCTAAAAGAATCTGCGTCCATTCAATCCTTAAGGTTTCTTTTTGCTTCTGGGCTTTTTGCTCTAAAATCATATATTGACGGTGTTCGAATTTGACCACAATAACCGCAAAAGCGGATCCCATTAAAATAACCACTAAAAGAAAAATAATCCCAACTTTCGCATTCAAAAAATTTTCTTTTAATGACTCAACTAATCTGCTTCGAACAGCGTGGCGACTCAGACTCATATTCTTTCTGCCACTCTTAATACCGCACTTCTTGAGCGCACATTCTCACCTAATTCCGTAACGGATGCTTTGGATTTTTTAGTGACCCACTTAAAAGTAGGTATAATATTTGTGGGTAATGGTAAGCCTCGTGGCAACTCAATATCTGTGCCTCGCACTTCTCGCGTCATAAATTTTTTCACCATACGATCTTCCAATGAATGAAAACTGATAATAGATGCCCGCCCCTCAATAGCAAGAATCTCTTTCAATGATGCTAAGGTTTTCTCTAACTCCAACAATTCTTCATTCACATAAATTCTAAGTGCTTGAAAACAACGCGTGGCAGGATGTTTTTTTTCTTTTCTGGAGACCTGCTGTTCAATCACATCTGCTAAAGCCAAAGTGCTCTCAATCACCACGCCTCGATCTAAAGCATCTTTAATAGCGCCCGCAATACTCCAAGCGTAGCGTTCCTCACCATATTTTTTAAAAATCGTGGATAAGTCTTCTCTAGAAAGCGTTTTAATCACTTCACTCACAGGTTCAGCCGATGTCGGATCCATCCGCATATCTAGAGGACCATCATGCATAAAACTAAACCCACGTCGAGCTTCATCCAACTGTGGAGAAGAAACCCCCAAATCTAATAGCACACCATCTACTTTTCCCAATAAATCATGTGAAACACAATAATCATGCATGGTCGAAAAGGCAGCGTGAACCAAGGTTAATTTTGGCTCATTTTTAAATTTTTCTTCCCCATAAGCAATCGCATCTGGGTCGCGATCAAAAGCAATAAGCTGCCCCGTATCATCCAATAACTTCAACACTTCAGTAGAATGTCCACCTCGACCAAAAGTGCCATCTATATAAAGACCATTAGACTTGATATTCAGCCCATCTATTGATTCTTTCAACAAAACAGAATAATGCATTATGCTTGAACCTGCTGAATAAATTTGGTAATCGCCTGTTCTGCTTGCGACAAATCATCAAGATTATCTTCTATCAAAGAAGTAAAATAACTTCCAACAATCACGCCTTCACTTCCCGCATCCCACACCAGCCTTGCATGATCAGGATGTGAAATCCCAAAGCCCACAATCATAGGTCTATCTGTTCTAGCCCTAAGCTCCCGAACCCGTTCAAGTGTTTTAGGGCTCACCTCTTTTTTAGCACCTGTTGTGCCAAAGCCACTTAAAACATATGTAAACGCGGAAGACTTTTCAAAAAGCATCTGTGCACGAGGCAAAGCGGTATTGGGCGCTACCATCTGTACACTACCAATTCCAAATTTATCTAACAATGTCTGATGATCTGCACTTTCCTCAAAAGGTAAATCTGCTGAGACAATACCATCAACCCCTGCCTTTGCGAGTTTGCGATAACCATTTTCACCAGCTCTAAACAGTAAGTTATAATACAATAACAACCCAATAGGTAAATCAGGAAAGCAAGCTCTAATCTCGGTGATCATCTCGATGCAAGTATCAAAATTCATTTCTGCAGCCAACGCTCTTTCCATTGAACGTTGATTCGTTGGACCATCCGCAATGGGGTCTGAAAAGGGAAAGCCAAGCTCCAAAGCATCTGCGCCTGCATCCACAGCCGCCTTAATGATTTTCATACTTGCTTCACGATTTGGGTCACCCAAAGTGAAAAATGGCACAAAAATATGTTTCTTTTTGGATTGAAATAATTTGTGAAAACGATTCATTTTAGTCCACCCCTCTCACATTCCAGTAACTATCAAGATCTTTATCTCCACGCCCTGAAACATTAATTAATATTTTATCATTGTTAGAAAACTGCTTGCTCACCTTAAAAGCCAACGCTAATGCATGTGCAGACTCAAACGCGGGAATGATACCTTCAAGCTTCGACAATTCTTCAAAAGCATCTAGCGCTTCATCATCGGTAATAGAAAAATACTTCGCCCGTTTTATCTCTTGCAAATAAGCGTGTTCAGGGCCAATGCCTGGGTAATCAAGGCCTGCCGAAATAGAATAAGGTTCTGTAATCTGTCCCTCATCATTTTGCAAAAACAAAGAGTGCATCCCATGAAAAACACCAGGCTTCCCCTCAGTCAAGGTTGCCGCATGCTCCCCAGTTTCAATGCCGTGGCCCGCAGGTTCGGCACCATATAATTCCACTTGGGCATCTTCTATGAATCCAGAGAAAATTCCAATGGCATTACTGCCTCCACCCACACAGGCAAATACCGCACTTGGAAGCACATCTGTTTGCTTTAGCATTTGCGAACGCGCTTCACGCCCAATCACCTCTTGAAAATATCGCACCAACCGTGGGAAAGGATGCGGCCCCGCTGCCGTTCCAAAACAATAATAAGTATCCTCAGCATTAGTAATCCAATCCCGCATGGCTTCGTTAATGGCATCTTTCAATGTCGCACTCCCAGACTCAACTGAATGTACTTTTGCCCCAAAGAGTTTCATTCTAGAAACATTTGATTCTTGCCGTGCAATATCCACCGCGCCCATATAGACCTCAACATCCATGCCAAGCATCGCTCCCACCATTGCTGTTGCAACCCCATGTTGCCCCGCACCCGTTTCTGCGATAATCCTTTTTTTCCCAAGGTATTTTGCTAATAATAATTGGCCTATGGTATTGTTTGTTTTATGCGCCCCACCATGCAATAAATCTTCACGTTTTAGGTATATTTGACATCCATATTTTTCTGAAAGTCGTTTAGCATGCGTCACAGGTGTTTCTCGTCCAGCATATTGAGTCAATAGCGTTTTAAATTCTTGCTGAAAATGGGTATCTGTTTGAATGGCGATAAAGCCATCTTCTATATCTGCCAATACGTTCATAAGGCTTTCTGGCGCATAAAAACCACCAAATTTACCGTATCTTGTTTCTAATTTCATGATAAATAATAACCTTCTACACACTATGCGTATTAGATTATCATAAAAGGAGGAAATCTGTCATGAGATGTTATGGCTTAGGCACAAAAAAGCCTGTCAAAACAGGCTTAGAAAAATAAAAGGCTTAATTTCAATTTAAAGATTATTTACACCTTCTCAAAAATCAATGTTCCGTTTGTGCCACCAAATCCAAATGAATTTGACATCGCAACATCTATTTTCATAGGCCTCGCTGTATGAGCCGCATAATCCAAATTACAGTTCTCATCCACATTATCAAGGTTGATTGTAGGCGGTGCAACTTGATCTCTCATTGCAAGAATAGAAAATATCGCCTCAACTGCTCCAGCGGCACCCAATAAATGGCCAGTCATGGACTTGGTTGAACTCATCACGATATTTTTAGCATGATCGCCAAGTACCTTCTCAACCGACATAGACTCTTGCGCATCACCTGCTGGTGTTGAAGTGCCATGTGCATTCACATAATCAATTTTATCTGCATTGATGCCCGCATCTTTGATTGCATTCGCCATACATCTTGCTGCACCTTCACCACTTGGTGTGGTCATATGATAAGCATCTGCGCTCATCCCAAACCCAGTTAGCTCAGCATAGATGTGTGCACCACGTGCTTTTGCGTGCTCGTACTCTTCTAAAACCATGACACCCGCCCCATCTGATAATACGAACCCATCACGATCTCTATCCCAAGGACGAGAAGCGGCTTCTGGATCATCATTACGTGTAGACAAAGCTCTTGCTGCTGAGAAACCACCAATACCAATTGCGGTACTCGATTTTTCAGCACCACCCGCCAGCATTACATCTGCATCACCATAAGCAATGATCCGTGCCGCTGCACCGATATTGTGTGTACCTGTGGTGCAAGCCGTTACGATGGCTAAGTTTGGACCTTTTAAGCCAAGCTCAATGGATACATGTCCTGAAATCATATTCACAATCGTCGCAGGAATCGAAAAAGGAGAGACACGACGTGTTCCTTTTGTATCTAAAATTTGTCTTGTCGCTTCAAGGGTTTCAAGTCCCCCCATCCCCGCTGAAACCATCACACCGATATGATCTGCATTTTTTTCAGTGACCTCAAGCCCAGAATCCTCCCAAGCTTGGCGAGAGGCAACAATACCATACTCTAAAAATATATCTAATTTTTTACGATATTTTGTTGTGAAATGTAGATCAGAATTATAGTCTGTAATACGCCCACCAATTCTAGCTTTATAGTCTTCAATTGGTGGGCCAGGAAGGTCAAAACCATCTAATTTCTTGATACCACTTTTTCCAGCAAGAATACTCTCCCAGGTTGATTTCACATCAAGACCTACTGGTGTTATCATCCCCATCCCTGTTACTACAACGCGTCTAGATGATTTCATTTTCTATTCCCTCTAAAGATTTTTAGTTAAAAACTTATTACCAAACCTGGTGACAAGTATACATAAACCCACCCAAAATGACGAATTTACAGCAAAGATTTTTCTAGCCTCAAAACGAAAAAATCAGCACTCACCTTCGTCAGCACTGATTCTTAATAAAAAATATTTCGATCACTCGAAAATTTTATGCCTTATCTTTGATAAAAGACATAACATCCGCAACAGTTCTGATTTTCTCAGCTTCTTCGTCAGGGATTTCAACTTCAAATTCTTCTTCTAAAGCCATTACCAACTCAACTGTGTCCAGTGAATCAGCACCAAGGTCATCAATAAATGAAGCTTCAGGCTTCACATCTTCTTCCTTAACACCTAATTGTTCAACAATTACTTTGATTACTCTTGTTTCTGCATCGCTCATTTTCGATAGTCCTTCTTTTGTTTTACGATTAAAATAATATTATGGGGTAGTTTAGAGTAAAGCGGTTAATTTGCAAGCATTTATATTGATAATTTAATACTTACCGAAATCAGCCTTTACGCCATATACATTCCACCATTCACATGAATAGTATTTCCAGTTACATAACCTGCATTCTCTTCTGCTAAAAAGCAAACTGCGGCTGAAATTTCTTTTGGCTGCCCCATACGCCCTGCAGGAACAACACTCATGATGCTTTCTTTTTGCTCATCAGTTAGTGTATTCGTCATATCTGTTTGCACAAAGCCAGGCGCCACAACATTCACAGTAATATTACGTGAAGCCACTTCATTGGCTAATGACTTTGAAAAACCAATCAATCCCGCTTTTGCAGCACAGTAATTTGCTTGTCCTGGGTTTCCTGAAGAGGCCACCACTGAACCAATAGAAATGATACGGCCCCAACGCTTTTTCATCATATGTCTTAAGCATAATTTTGAAATCTTAAAAATAGCGGTTAAATTTGTCGCAATCACATCATCCCACTGTTCGTCAGACATTCTAATCATGATATTGTCTTTCCTAACACCAGCATTATTTACCAGAATATCAGCTGAGCCAGCATTATCTTTCATAAACTTCATAACGGCAGCAACACTTTCAGTATCCGTCACATTCAGTTGAAGACCCATACCCTTCAAACCAGCTGCTGCAAAACTTTCAGTGATCTTATTTGCACCACTCTCAGTTGTCGCAGTTCCGTAAACATACACGCCTTTTTCAGCAAGATCATGTGCAATTTGCTTACCAATGCCTCTTGAAGCACCCGTTACTAATGCGACTTTATTTTCAAAACTCATCATCTCTTCCTCTTATTTAGTCAGTTCTAATATTTTTTCTAACTCAGAAACACTCGATGTGTTTTGTAGTTTCATTCCTTTAACAATACGTTTTCCTAATCCAGAAAGCACTTTTCCTGAACCACACTCTAGAATAGATTCAATGCCGTCATCTGCCATTAAGATAATCGTTTCTGCCCAACGTACTGGTGCATATAGCTGTCTTACCAACGCATCTTTAATATCATCTTTATGTGAATAAGCCACTACATCCGCATTATGAATAACGGGAATTGTCGGAATAGAAATATTAATCTCCTCTAGCAACTTAGCCAATTTTTTGGCTGCAGGGCGCATAAGCTCACAATGCGATGGAACACTTACTGGCAACATTTGTGCCATTCTTGCGCCACTTTCTTTTGCTAAAATACTCGCACGAGCAACTGCGCCCGCCTCACCGGAAATCACAACTTGACCTGGCGCATTATAATTCGCTGCCGTAACGACTTCACCTTCTGAAGATTTTTCACAAATATCACGCACTTGCTCATCTGTTAAAGCAATAATTGCACACATTGCCCCAGTTCCAACTGGAACCGCTTCTTGCATGAATTCACCACGCGCTTTGACCAAACGCAACGCATCGCCAAAATCAAGCGCACCCGCACAGACTAAAGCTGAGTACTCACCCAAGCTATGCCCTGCCATTAATGCTGGTTTTTCAAAACCTTGCGCCATCAATAAACGATAAATCGCCACACTGGATGCCAATAAAGCAGGCTGCGTATATTGTGTTTGTGCCAACTTCTCAGCATTATTTTGTACAATATCCCATAAATCAAAACCGAGCGCTTGATTTGCTTCATCAAATGTTGATTTTATAATTGGGAACTGATCATAATAGTCCGCGAGCATTCCTAGCTTCTGTGATCCTTGTCCTGGAAAGATAAATGCAACTTTCTCCATAATGGTTATCCTTGAATGATGTATACTTGGACACATCCTATTGTAATCTAAGTATTTTGCAAGTTATTTATGGCTAAAGCGGATCAAATATTGAGCAAAATTGTACGGATTTATAGGACAGCTCTACGGCTAAAAATTAGTATTTAAGAATGCAACCACCCCAAACAAGCCCAGCTCCAAATGCTTCAAGTAAAATGGTCTCTCCGCGCACGATCATACCTTTACGAACAGCATAATCTAAGGCAAGTGGAATCGAGGCAGCCGAGGTATTGCCGTGTGTGTCTAGTGTCACCACAACTCTATCCATTGGCATTTTTAATTTTTTTGCTGCCGCACTAATAATTCTATAATTTGCTTGATGTGGAACCAACCAATCAATATCGCTACCTTTTAAATCGCTATCATCTAACAGTTCCGTAACGAGACCGCTTAGTGCTGCAACGGCATGACGAAAGACCTTATTCCCTTCCATCGTCATGTAGGTAGCATAGGCAGAACCATCATACAGCACATCAGGAATACTGTTTTTAATATTTAACATGTCACAACCATTGCCATTGCTATGTATAATAGAAGTCACAACACCAGGTTGATCACTTTGCCCAAAAATAGTGGCACCCGCACCATCACCAAATAAAATACAGGTTGTGCGGTCTTTCCAATCTAATATGCGAGAAAGGCGCTCAGAAGCGACAAGTAAAACTTTTTTACAAGCACCATTTTCAATATATTGCTTTGCAATGTCCACCAAATAAACAAAGCCACTACAAGCAGCATTAATATCCATTGCGGGGCAAGATGGAATGCCCAGCCTTGCTTGCAGGGTCGAGGCAACACTTGGCATGATATAATCAGCAGTCGCTGTTGCCACTAACACCAATCCAATCTCATTTGGCTCAGTATTTGATGCTTCTAAAGCTTTTTTTGCAGCGGCTTCGGCCATGAATAAAGTAGTTTCTTCGCCTTCTGCAAAATGACGAGAATGAATCCCAACTCGTTGCTTAATCCACTCATCGGAAGTTTCAACAAATTGAGATAAGTCATCATTTGTAACAATTTTTTTCGGTAAATAACTTCCTGTTCCCAGGAGCCTCATATATGTCTTCTTTGACATAGAGAACTACTCCTCTGGCTGTAGCATTAATCTCTCTACCTGTGATTGTATCTTATTTGGGATGTCTTTTTCAACCTCGTGTATAGCAACCTCTATCGCAGTCGCAAATGCTTTTGCATCCACACCGCCATGGCTTTTCACAACAATACCACGAAGTCCGAGGAAACTTGCACCATTATACTGGTCTAGATCAAGCCTTTTCTTAATTTTCAATAAGACAGGAGAGACCATCAACATCGCAAGTTTAGAAAAAATACTATTTTTAAAAGCATCCTTGATAACCGTACCGATAAAGTGCGCAATACCTTCACTGGTTTTTAACGCGATATTCCCGATAAAACCATCACAAACAATCACATCTACTTTGTATTTATAAATATCATTGCCTTCAATGTAGCCATGATAATTAATATCATCACAAGCATGAAACATTTTGGCAGCTTGTTTAATACTATCAAGCCCCTTCATTTCTTCCTCACCAATATTCAGCAAGGCAACGGCTGGACGTTCAATTCCAGTCATACAAGAGGCAAGAACAGAACCCATAACGCCAAACTGAAAAAGTTGCTCAGATGAACAACCTACGTTAGCGCCAAGATCTAGCATATAAACAGAATGCATTTCGCCTGTTTTTTGATCTAAGGCTGGCATTGCATAAACAATGGCAGGGCGATCAATCTCAGGGAGCATTTTTAGAACAAATTTTGATGTCGCCATCAAAGCACCAGTATTACCGGCGCTCACACATGCCGACACATCATTATCTTTAACAAGATTGATGGCAACACGCATAGAGGAATCTTTTTTACCGCGGAGCGCCAAGGAAGGCGACTCATCCATCTCTACCACTTGTGTGGTATGTTTGATTTCAAGACGTTTCGAATCGTACTTTCCAGCCAATGCATCAAGCTCACTTTGAATTGCAGACTCATCACCAACTAGGGTAATATGCAAATTCTTATGTCGCTTAAGCACCTCAACGGTTGCTGGAACTGTCGTCTTAACGCTATGGTCACCGCCCATAGCATCAACTGAAATCTTAATGAGTCCGCTCACCAGAAAACCTATTCGTCGTCTTTAACAGCGACTACCTTTTTACCTTTGTAAAAACCGTTTGGTGTAACATGGTGACGAAGATGCATTTCACCTGAAGCGCTATCTACTGATAATTGAGCAGCGGTTAAAGCATCGTGCGAACGACGCATATCACGTTTAGAACGGCTTTTTCTTACTTTTTGTACAGCCATTTTATTCTCCTATTACTTATTAGTCTTGTAAGTTAATGTTTATAAAATTCGTTAATTTTTTTTATGCTTCAATGTTGAAAGAATAGCAAAAGGATTCGGTTTTTGACAGATCTTTTCGTCTTCTTCCATTTTTGAAGCAGTGCAGTATGCACTATTACCACTCAAATCACAATCGTTTAATCGGCTTTTTGGTATTACTGGAATCGCTAAAAGGATCTCTTCCTCTATAATTTCTTTTGGGTCTAATAACCCATCCTGAATAATCACAGGTTCATAATGATCAGATAAATATTCCATCTGTGTTTCACTCTCAACAACCGCCAATTCTATTTGACTATCAATAGCATACATAAAGGGGTTCAGCGTGCGCTGACAGATCAACTCAATTTCTGCGTTAATTTTAAGAGATATAATGACAATTTTTCCTTTCTTAAAAGAAAATCGCATCCGGGCATTTACATGCCCTTTATCACTTACGACGACTTCCATTAATCTCGAAAAATCCGATATTGGTACTTCACCAATATACTCGTGCCTTTCTCGCGCACTTTTTTCAGGGTTAAATAATCTTACCGGGAACTTTTTCAAAAAGACGCTCTTTAGTACTCACCTCTATTAGGCTATTATAAATGATAATTAATAATGTGAAAACACGAATTTAAAGGAGATATTCATGAATGATGATTTAATTGTTGGTAGTACCGTTCCAAACTTCACCCTACCCATGACTTCTGGTAAAACATTTACATTGGATGATTACAAGGAGAAATCCGTTGTACTTGTCTTCTACCCTAAAGACAATACACCAGGATGCACGGACGAAAACAAAGACTTTGCTGCTAATTATAAAAAACTAACCGCACTTAATGCCGTTGTTTTTGGCGTTTCTCGCGACAGTATTCGTAAACATGAAAACTTTAAAGCAAAGCTGAACTTACCCTATGAGCTAATCTCTGATGAAGATGAAATCATCTGCCACTTATTTAATGCCCTTAAAGAGAAAAGCATGTTTGGAAAAAAATATATTGGGATCGAGCGTAGCACTTTTATTATCTCGCCTGACGGATTACTCGAACATGAATGGCGCAAAGTAAAAGTGAAAGGGCATGTAAAAGAAGTCATCTCCACCTTAGCTTAGACTCCTCGATTCACTGCAAACCTTTCCAACATCGGGTCTATTTTCTGATTTATGAGCAATCGCGCAACCAAAAGGCCAAAAGCACCAGCGTGTTTAGCCCCATTTCCGTTAAAGCCCACTGCCACCCACACACCTTGATCCACTTCACCAATATAAGGCAGCCCATCTTTCGTCACACCATATTCACATATTACAGTATGAGAAATTTTCTTGCCCCGCACAAAAGGAAAATATTCACAAACCTTATCATGAATCACTCCTTGCATCTTCTGCAAAAATTGCTCATCAGACAATGCAACGTCTTCATATAATTCTAAATCATGGATTCCTGCTTTAAGGTAAAGCTTTCCATCCATATGCTCTGGCATAACAAAAAGATCATAAGCTCCAATATCATTTACATATAAATAACTGTTAACAAAAGCTGCATGTTCGATTTCAATAAAAATCAGAGGCATTCTCTGTCGCCAGACCTTTGCTTTTAATGTTGATAAATAGCCTGTATTTGCATTGGTTGCCAGAACAACTTTTTCTGCGAGCATCACCTCCATGGCACCATTTGATACAATTTCCAAGCGATTTTGATCTTCGCACTTGGATAATGAAACAAGCTGCGTATCAAATTTGAACTCAACACCATTTTTAATCGCCAATGCCTGAAAAGCCTGAACACATACGGAAGGATCAAGTATTCCTAACATGTTTATATCAGAATGCTTTTCTACAATAATCTCATCTGCGACATCATTTGTTACAAGACACTCATCCGTATAAAACTTTGCTGTATTTTTATTTGTAAAGTGCTCAGCCTCAACCGAGTAATCTTTAATTTGCGCAAGTGTTTGTATGATTTTAGGGCTTCCATGACTCCCCACTGTCACACAATCCCCTGGATAAAAAATTGGAAACCCTTTTTTAATCAGTGTGCGGTAGATTTCATTCGAGACAGAGAGTAATGAAACGTACTCAGCACATTCTGAGCCTAAAGCACGCCCAGTAATACGGGAGCCCCCTTTACTAGAATATGCCGGAAAACTGTCTTGTGAACGCTCAAGGACTATAATTTTTTTATTGGTTATCAGAGATAGGTGGTAGGCGATACTGGATCCAATCAATCCCGCTCCAACGACAATTAAGGTGTCCGACATATCAAATTATCCATACACAAATTATAACAACCTCCTTAGTATGTTCAAAACTCTAAGGAAAACACAACAAGTATATCTGCCAAATTCTTCATTTTTACACTAGCCGTACGACCAAAATACTTATTATAATAACTAGCTAAACACGCCTATCCACTTGATTTTCATGAAGTTTGACCAAAAAAACAGCAAAACCAACGAAAATCAAACTCAATCACAGCGCTTTCGACTCTCTTTTATTATCGTGATTGCGATTATTCTGGCGTGTCTACTCGGGTTAGCCTATAGAATCATTTATCTAGACACCGTAAATCAGGACTTCCTGCAGACACAAGCAAAGAGTCAAATCATACACAAAGTCAAAGTATCTGCCACCAGAGGCGTTATATTTGATCGGAACGGCATACCCTTGGCGGTTAGCACCACGCTTTACAAATTGATCCTAGATGTAAAAGTGCTTTCAGAATATCCAGATAAATACCCTAAACTTGCCTCTCTTAATATTGATGGACTATCGATACAATACCTTCATGAGCTTATTAAAAAGCATCCCCACAGTCGCTATAGAATAAGCGCCCAATACATCACCCCACTTGATGCCCAACGCATAAAAGATTTACACATTCCTGGCATCTATCTTGAAAAACAAATGCGAACCTATTACCCAGAAGGCAGTGCAACAGCCCAACTCATCGGCTTCACAAATGCCTCTAACAAAGGTCAAGATGGCCTCGAAATGACTTATAACAACCAGTTAAAGGCACAAAGTAGCACCGAGATAATCGAAACAGACTCTCGTGGCAACCTAATCAAAACCCTTCACGCACTCAAACACTATCACCAAGGCAAAGATATTTATTTGTCCATTGATGCAGTTATTCAACAATTTACATTTAACGCGCTAAAAGCGGGGGTTATTGATGCCCAAGCAGATTCTGGTGCGGCTATTGTACTTAACTCTAAAACAGGTGAAGTGCTTGCATCGGCAAGCTACCCAAGCTTTAACCCTAACCTTTTTTCATCAAGAACGGGTCGTAGTATTTCCGAACGTCCTATTATTGACACTTTTGAACCCGGCTCCACAATCAAACCATTCATAGTTGCCATGGGTCTTCAATCAGGAAAATACACACCTGATACCATTATCAACACCTCGCCAGGGCGCTATAAAGTACAAGGACACACCATTCGAGATGATGCCAATTTTGGCGCAATCACGGTTACGCAAGTCCTCCAAAAATCAAGCAATGTTGGCGTAAGTAAAATTGCCCTTTCCCTTTCTCATGAAAAAGTTTATGACTTTTTACATCAACTTGGATTTGGCAATCAAGTTGGTTATGCTTTCCCAGGTGAAAATTCAGGCTACCTCCCACCCGTTGAGTCATTGGGAAACTTCTCTTATGCCACCACCGCCTTTGGATATGGCATGACCTCCTCAGTATTACAACTGGCACATGCTTACTCTATTTTTGCAAATGACGGAAAACTCTGCCCCATATCATTAACGCTTGAAAAACAGCCTCCTTTTTGCCCGTCGGTCATTTCATCCACTCATGCTAATCAAGTTCTACAAATGCTACACAGTGTCGTCACCATTCATGGAACTGGTGTCCTTGCTAATATCCCTGGATTTGAGGTTGCAGGCAAGACAGGCACCACCCATAAAGTAGGTCATGGTGGATTTTTAAAAAATAGTTATAACGCAGTTTTTGCTGGGGTTGCACCCTTAAAGAACCCAAAACTGGTTATTATTGTCTGGATTGACAACCCCCACAAAAATCATTTCTATCAATATGGTGGTGTTTCGGCAGCCCCTATTTTTGCGTCCATTGCACGGCAGTCTCTAGAATATTTAGGCACGCCTTACCAGCAACATTTAGACAGCTATCAGCTTATTGATAAAAATAAAAAATGGTTAATGCACGTTATTGAAAGTAATTAAATTAAGTACACTCAGACATCAAATAAGGAAACCAAAACATGTTACATAAAAAACATCACCGCATCATTCTCGCCAGCCTGATTACAGGCATAAGTTTACCCATTATGGCAAACACAAATGCCATTCCTTTAAATCAATATGGTGCTGTAGATGTTAACGCAACCGTACCGACCAGTGTACAAGTTCCACCCGCCCCATTAAGTTTTAAAGCCCCTATTCTCAATAATGCAGCCACACAGTGGCAAGAAAGTGTTCCCGCTCAACCCACAATGGAGGTGAAGAGCTACATTCTAATGGATGCACAAACTGGAAACATACTTGCAAGTTATAATGCCAATAAACGCATTCCGCCCGCCTCTCTCACAAAATTAATGCTGCTTTATATCGTAGAACAACAATTACACAATGGCACATTGACTTTAGATACTAAACTCACGGTTCCCACTGTTGCGTGGGCAACGGGAGGCTCTCGAATGTTCCTAAAGCCAAAAACAGAGGTAAGTGTTAAAGACCTTATTCAAGGGGTAATTATCGCCTCAGGTAATGATGCAGCCGTCACTCTCGCTGTCGGCATTGCCGGTACCCAGTCTGCTTTTGTTGATATGATGAACATCACAGCGAGAAAGCTTGGCATGACTAATACCCATTTCAGTGATGTAATGGGATTGCCTGCGCCTGATTTATATACTTCCGCCAGAGATTTGAGCGCATTAGCACGGCATGTTATCAATGATTACCCTGAGTATTATCACTTCTTCAAGGAAAAATATTTTACTTATAATGGTGTGAAGCAGCCAAACTTTAACAAATTACTATTTATTGACAAATATGCGGATGGACTTAAAACTGGCTCAACCAGTGCCGCAGGGTTCTCCTTAATTGCTTCTGAAAATCGTGAAGGTAATCGTCGCTTAATCGCCGTGGTTATCGGTGCTAATAACTCACTGGCAAGTGCCTATGATAACTTTGCACTGTTAAAATATGGCAACCAATTCTTCACTACTCAAGAGTTTTACAAAGCTGGGCAAAAAGTGACAACTAATCGAGTTTACATGGGTGAAAATGAAAATATTGAGGTCGGTACAGCCAAAGCAGTTTCACTGACTTACCCCAAAACCATCAATCAGGCTGACTTGAAATTCACCATTCATCAAAATACGCCTTACAAAGCACCCATTACAAAAGGGCAAGAATTAGGCGCTCTTAATATTATTTATAAAAACAAAATCATCAAAACAGTTCCGCTTGTTGCACTCACCGCCGACCCTGAAGGTTCAATGTGGCAGAAAATGAAAGGTAAAATGGCTTTATGGTTTGCGTAAATATACTGACTCAAGAACAAGCTATTAAATTTTGTCTTTTTCAGACTCTATGCTAACATCCCCTCACACAAAGCCTATGACAAAAGACTATGTCATCTCCTAAACAATACCAAATATACCTCTCCCGTTGCCAAGATCCATACACAAATCTTGCCTTTGAGAATTGGCTTTTTCAAAATAAAGTCACAGACCAACCCATTCTGTACCTCTGGCAAAACAAACCTTGCGTCATTATTGGGCGCGCGCAAAATCCTTGGCTAGAATGCCATTTATCAGAACTAGAAAAAGATGGACTGGAGGTTATTCGCAGACAAAGCGGTGGTGGCACGGTTTATCATGACTTAGGCAATTTAAACTACACTTTTTTGTGCCCAAATAGCCAATATGATAAAGCTAAAAACCTCAAAACAATCATTGATGGACTGGCTTTATTAAAAATACATGCCAGCATCTCACCCCGCAATGACATCATGGTGAATGACCTAAATAATGAACCCCGAAAAATCTCTGGCTGCGCTTTTCGTGAAACCAAACATAAGTCCTTTCATCACGGCACCCTGTTGATTAACGCAGATACTTCTAGCCTCAGCCGTTATTTACACCACAAGCAAGATTCGACAATCAATGCTAAAGGTGTCACCTCGGTGCGCTCAAAAGTAACAAATCTTTCTGAAATCAACAACATAAAAGACACTTCCCTCTATGAAAGCGCACTAATAAAAGCATTCTGCCAAAATTTCAATGCCACCAACAGTAACGTAAAACAAATCTCTCAATCAGAAATCTTAGCGCTGAATGATATTTCTGAAGAAATAAAAATACTACGATCTAAGGAATGGTGTTTTGGAAAAACGCTGCCTTTTGAACAAACTATTTCAATCAAAAACATGAAGCTTCAATTATCCATTCGCAAAGGTTACATTGAAAGTTACCAATTGTTCGCTGGAAACTCACAGGAATTACGCCTACTTCAAGAATGGTTGAATACAAAGCCCGCATATTCAATGACGACACTATACAGCAAAACTTAGCATCATTATTTGCTTCAACAAACTTGATTCAAAAGCATGATTTCTACTATTCTAAGTAGTTATTAAGTAAAGCATTACGAGACATAAATGAAAGCCAAACCCATTATTTCTAATAAACCATCCATCTTCGGTTACATGGCGACTTTTGCCAAAAAGCATGGCGCTGTCAACATGACACAAGGTGCACCTGATTTCAAAACACCCGATTGGCTTGTTGACCAACTTCATTTCTACTCACAAAAAGGATTTAATCAATATTCTCCGATTCAAGGGATGCCCCAACTTCGTAAGGCTTGCGCCAATAAAATAAAAGCTTGTTACGACGTTGATGTGAATGCAGATACCGAAATTATGATTAGCTGTGGTGCAGTCGAATCTAT
>CAUZSH010000046.1:0-16770 GCA_963582935.1 Gammaproteobacteria bacterium | reverse complement strand
TTGGAAGATCGGTACGGAGGTGGGCGTCTGGGGCAAAACCATCTGCGAGGGTAGTGATTCGATTTTGGCAGGAGCCAAAATCTTCTATGAACGACCGAGCAACACGCATGTTTTGGTGTGGGTAAATGACATTAATGCCTGAAGCAAGCTCACTGGTGATGGTATAACCAAGGTTACTTAATGCTTTGGAAAAATATTGTGCATTTGATTTACCATAAGGGCTAAAGTTACGGGTGCCAACAATACTGATTTGTCGGGTGTCAAGTAGGTCGATATTTCCAATGCCATATAATATCATTGGTGGTTGTGGAATATTGCGTAAGCATTCAGGATAAATTTGACTATCGTCGGTGACAATATGATGATTGGAAGAGCGAGACAACCAGTCAACGGGTTGATCGTAATAGCAGTCATCATGATTTTCTAGGTATTCAATGGCTTTTGAAGGAAGCTTGAAATGAAATTGAGTTAGCCTTGGTGATTGGATAATGCTTTTGAGTGTCAATTGAGAATTCAAAATTTTTAAAAATCTTTTGGGCCTAATACTTGGTGTTTGGTTGAGGATAATCCAGTTTTTTAAATCATTCGTATTCATGTGTTGATGCAATAATTCCATTTGTGATTTCTTCTTGTGAATCTAAAATAAGCGCAATGCTCATGCTACTACTAACACGGTATATAACTGCACGACCAATGAGATGCCCAGGGAGTTCTATCGTTTTCTTTGTATTTGGATCAACAGATTTAGTGGGCTCGGTTTTAAGATAAAGCAATGTTCCAAGCTTCACATTTTGATTCCGACCGATATTGAGTGCCACACTGTGGCTTTCGCCTGTCTGCATTTGATCCTGTGTGCTGGCAATCACTTCTCCAGAAACAGGGGTTTCCATATAATGCATTGTTTTTGGGAGTTGGGTATTAATTTCTTGTAGTGGAATGAGCCAATCCCCAGACATGATTTCAGACTGGACATTTATGATTTTTAAAATAGCAATGGACTTGTGGTTGCCCACTAACTTTGCCGTACCACTTGGGTGAACGATATAGCTTGATTGCGCTTCATGGTGCTCTAATTTTTGCGGCCGAGATAATATCATGTAATCACCGGCAACAAATTTATGTGGCATACCTTGTGTGGAATCGGCATAAACGATAGAACCTTCTGTCATTAGCATTCTACCGTTCTGGCTTTTAATAATTGTACCATGGTTTATCTTATCAGAGTCAACCAGATAAGTAGGAGTAAAAAAATTGCGAAAGGGTTTGGTGCTTAATCCCTCAGGATTTTTTTTGATGGCATTTAATTCTTGAGCTGGAAGTGAGATGGCTGCGACATAGTCGGTAGAAAGTTTATGCCCATCTTCTTGGGTCATTGGCATGCCGGGAGCATTGGGAGACTCCTCAATACTGGTCGCAAAGAGTGTGGTGCTACACAAAATATTAGCAAGTAACAGAACAGAGTATTTGTACATTAAACCTAAATCTCGTAGAATGTTTTCCTATTGAAACGCTAGTAAAAGTTAGCAAGAAGGTCAAGGAGATCCGTAAATGAAAATTATATCCGATAGCTTTGTGAAAATGGATTTTAAAATTCGCCTTAAAGATGGCACGATTGCAGAAGACTCCACTTTATACGGAAAACAATTTGAGTTTCAACTTGGACAAGAAATTTTTTCAGATAAGTTTGAGTCAGAAATGATTGGGCTGCAGTCAGGATCACATAAAAAAATCATGCTGACGGCAAAGGATGGCTTTGGAGAGAAGCATCCAGCGATGATTTACCAAATGCCCACATCTAGATTTCCAGAAGATATGGAGGTAGAGTTAGGCTCCATTATATCTTTTAGCCAACCAAATGGTACGGAGATGCCTGGAGTGATTACAGATGTGGAAACGAATGAAGTGACTGTTGACTTTAACCATCCTTTATCTGGTCAAGTCATTCTTATTGAAATTGATGTGAAAGATGTTTCAGATACAAGGTGGCATGTGTGAAAATCATATTAGCACAGCCAAGAGGCTTTTGTGCGGGCGTTAGCCGTGCAGTTGACGTGGTTGAACAGGTGCTTAGACTGGAAGGCAAAGATATCTATGTGCGGCATGAGGTGGTGCATAACCGCTTTGTTGTCAATCAGCTGAAGCAAAAAGGCGCTATTTTTGTGGATGAACTAGATGACGTGCCAGATGATGAAACCGTTATTTTTAGTGCGCATGGCGTTTCTCAATCTGTTAAAGTTGAAGCTGAAAAGCGAGGACTAAAAGTTTTTGATGCAACGTGCCCTTTGGTGACTAAGGTTCATATTCAAGTAAAGAGAGCCTCTGAACAAGCCAAAGAATGCATTCTAATTGGGCATAAGGGGCACCCTGAAGTGGAGGGAACGCTTGGACAATATCTGAATCCAAAAGGTCAAATCCATTTAGTGGAAACTGTTGAAGACGTTGAAACGTTACAGCTGGAAAACCCTGAAAACCTTACTTTTGTCACACAAACTACTTTGTCCATGGATGAAACCAAAGAGATTATCATAGCGTTAAGAATAAAATATCCAAGTATTGGAGCACCTAAAAAAGAAGACATTTGTTATGCGACTCAAAACCGCCAAAATGCTGTGCAGGAACTGGCAGCTCAAGTGGATATTGTTTTGGTGGTGGGCTCTGTCAATAGTTCAAATTCAAATCGTTTGCGTGAATTGGCTGAAAAATGTGGCACGAGATCTTATTTAATAGATGGACCGGAAGACATAAGTTCAGCATGGTTTGAAAATGCAAGGGCAATTGGCTTAACTGCAGGTGCGTCGGCACCAGAGGAACTTGTAAACCAGGTGATCAGTCAATTACAAAAAAACTTTGATTGTGATGAAATTGAAATATTAGATGGCATTCAAGAAGAAGTGAGCTTTCCCTTACCAAAATTATTAAAATCGCACCTATTCAAATCTAACTTGTTGAGATAGACTTTAGATATTAAACAAAGACTTAACGAGATTATAGTATGGTTCGGGGAATACGTGGCGCGACTACCGTTATGAAAGATACGCCAGAAGCAGTGAAGCAGGCAACAAAGGTGCTTGTTGCCAAGATGTTAAATGACAACAGTGCTGAGATTGAAGATCTTGCGAGTGTGATGTTTAGTGTAACACCTGATATATACTCTGAATTTCCTGCTGTTGCTGTGAGAGAGCTTGGTTGGAAAGAGGTTCCGCTGTTGAACTTTCAGGAAATGAATAAGCAAAATGCTTTAAAAATGTGTATTAGAATTTTAATGCATTGGAATACTGAGCAAACTCAAGCTAGTATTAAGCATGTGTATTTAGAAGGCGCTCAAGTATTGCGCCCAGATTTACTAAAATAGGAGATCATCGTGGAAACAGAGAAATCAAAAGCAAACAAGAATAAAGGGATGTATGTCCTGCCAAACTTGTTTACAACAGGCGCACTATTTGCGGCGTTCTATGCTTTGATTGCGGCAATCAATTCAAATTTCGAGATTGCCGCGATCGCTATTTTTGTGTCAGCACTCTTGGACTCGCTAGATGGTCGAGTCGCACGGATGACAAATACACAAAGCGCTTTTGGGGCAGAATATGATAGCTTAGCAGACATTGTTTCCTTTGGTGTGTGCCCAGGTCTTGTTGTTTACTTATGGTCGCTCAGTAGCCTGAACCAATTCGGTTGGTTGGTAGCATTTATTTTTGTGGCAAGTTGTGGTTTACGCTTAGCGAGGTTTAATTCTTCTCCTGCTTCAAGTAGTAAACGATATTTTTATGGTTTGCCTTGCCCATCCGCGGCCGCTGTAATAGCGGGGCTCGTTTGGGTTGCAGGCTCTGAAGGCGCAACAAGTCTGGCAGCCGCTATCTTTATTGCGATATTAACCTTCTTCTTAGCGCTAATGATGGTCAGTAATGTAAAATACCGCAGTTTTAAAGACTATGATTTAAAAGGAAGTAAAGGCTTTACCTCGATGTTCGTGGTTGTCTTGGTGATTGCGTTCATCGCACTGAGTCCTGCTTATGTGCTGTTTATCGTATTTTTCTTGTATGCCTTGTCAGGACCCGCGGCATTGGTTTATTGTAAAGTGATGGGGAAATCGCAGGACGAAGAAGGGCCAATAATTGAAGAAGGTGAAGTTTAATCCCATTTGTTTGTAAAACGACTTACTTCTATTTATTTTCGAATATCATTCCTTTCAAACAAGACAATTATTTGAGTTTTTATTCATTAAGTGCGGGGATATCCTTAATTAAATGTCAATATTCCGAGTATTGGTTTTATTCTATGAAGGATTGTTTTTTTAGAAATAAAAAATAAACCTTTTAAAAATATGGGTTGTTGTGTACTATTGCTAGTCGCTAATGGCATTATTTTTACATTTAAGGAAGAATTGTATGCAAAAGTCACACCCAAAAGGATTATGGTATCTTATTTCCCTATATATGTGGGAGTATTTTAGTTATTACGGAATGCGTGCGATTCTGGTTTTATATCTTACACAGCATATGTTGCTTTCGGATGAAGGTGCTTTTGCTATTTATGGTTCTTATACCGCTTTGGTTTATTTAACACCCTTGTTTGGTGGTTTGATTGCAGATAAGTTATTTGGTTTTAAAAATGCGGTGATGATGGGTGCATTATTGATGGTTTGTGGCCACCTGCTACTGGGCTTGGGTGGCGATAATGCCTTATTCTATGCGATGGCATTTATTATCTGTGGATATGGCTTCTTTAAAAGTAATATGTCCTGTGTGTTGGGTAACTTATATAGCGAGCATGATACCAAGCGTGATGCAGGCTTCGTTTTGCTTTATCTCGGTGGTAATATTGGTGGACTTGTTGCACCGATTGCGGTTGGTTTTGTTGCGCATTATTATGGTTGGCATGCTGGTTTCTCTTTAGCAGGGATCGGAATGTTGGTTGGCTTTGTTATTTTTATGATGGGTAGTAAGCACATTCCTGAAGTGGAAGGACAAGAGTTTTTAATTAAAAATTCATCTGTAAGAAATTCGGTGGTTTCTATACTTGTAGCGGCCATTATTGTCTTTGCGTATTTGATGCTTGATTATATGTTAGTGGGTTACATCATTTCCATTGCGGTAGCTTGTACGGCAATCGCATTATTTTTCATATGGATGCAAAGTGGTGCAAAAGAGCGTAAGAGTCTAAACCTTGTTTTCTTGTTAATGCTTTTCGGAATTTCCTTTTGGGCTTTTGACGAGCAAATGGGAAGCTCTGTCGTGATGTTTATTGAGAGAAATGTAAACACATATATGATGGGGGTTATAGTTCCTGCCTCCGTATTTAGCTCAATTAATTCTTTCTCAATCTTGGTGGGTGGTGCAATTGTTGCATGGATATTTGCCAGAATGAAAAATAGTACTGAGTTTACAGAAATGCTTAAATTTGGTTTAGGATTGCTACTGCTAATGATTTCATTTGTGCTTTTCTTTTTGGGCGCTAAAATGGCGACAGTTGATGGTATCAGCTCTCCAATATGGGTGATTATGGGACTGTTCGCATTGGGTGTGGCTGAGCTATTTATTGACCCGCTTGCATTGTCTAAGATCACGGCGATCAAAAGCAAGAATACCGGGTTTATTGCAGCGGCTTATATGTTGTTTACGGGTAGTGTGGCAAGCTTCTTAGCAGCGAAATTGGCTGACTTCTCAAGCTTTTCAGATGGCGCAAACCAGTCGTTAATTGCTCAAGCAACACTATATAAAAATCTTTTTTGGAATATCTCTATTGCTGCCCTTGTTATCGCGTGCTTATGGCTTGCAATTACCTTCTTAATGAAGAAAAAAGCAGATTCAGTTGAAGCGTAATTCACCAGTAGTTCTGCTATAAATCATCTTTTAATGCTGAAATAATTGGCTAACCTATTTGCTATTTGGCATAGATTTACTTTAGCTTAGAGCAAACTACAGTTTATCACTCTACTCTATGCAAATTAACAAGATACTCTCCTGTGTCACTGTGGCGCTATTTTTGTTGACACCAATACTTGGATTCTCATTAACGGTTCAACAAAATACTTTTTTACAAGCTGAAAAGGCATTACAGTCTAAGGATATGGGGCAATATTATCGTTTAAAAGCGAAGCTAAAAAATTACTCCTTATATCCTTATCTTCAATATCTTGAGATCTCACAAGATTTTTCAGATTTTAAAGTAGCGACAATAGAAAGCTATTTAGATAAAAATAAAGGAAGCTATTGGGTAAAACAGTTAAGTGCTCAATGGCTGGATTATCTAGGTGAAAAGGAAGAATGGGCGCAATACGCAAAGCTATATCAACGTGGAAATTCAGTGACACAGCGTTGTTGGTATTGGCAAGCAAAATATGAAACAGGTCATAAAACGTTAGCTTTGAAGGGGTTTACAAACACTTGGCTTGCAGGTGGCTCACTTCCAGATAGTTGTAACTTTATGGTGAAAAAGTGGGAAGGTAGTGCTTATGATACTGGTGCGATGCGATGGAAGCGCATTTCTTTAGCAATGTCAGTGGGGGGAACGAGTCTTGCTTCCTACTTGTCTCAAACACTCCCTAAGTCAGATCAGGTTTTTGTACAGCTTTGGATAAAAGCGCGTAGCAATCCTGAAGCCCATTTTGGAACCTTTGTCTCAAAAGAAAAAGACAATACGCATTTTGACCAAGTTGCTATTGCTGTGATGAAATTATACTCAAATAAATCTTTATCAAGTGCCATGCAATTTTGGCAAAAATTTGCACAAAAGAAAATTCTTTCTAAAAAGACAATTGCCTTGATTGAGGGTGATATTGCGATTCAGCTTTCCAGAAATTATGATACGCGAGCTTTTAGTTGGTATGCGAGAGTGCCGAGAGCCGAAACCTCGAATTTGTTGTGGCAGTGGCGAGCAAGAATGTCCATTCGTTTTTCAAATTGGACTTACTTATTAACAACGTTACAAAATATGCCAAGGAAGTTAAAAGATGACAATGAGTGGCAGTACTGGCTGGCTCGAGCTTATGATGCAACAAAGCAGCCTACAAAAGCAAAACCCATCTATGAAAAATTAGCAAAGTCTAATTCCTACTATAGTTATCTGTCGGCAGATGAATTAGATGTGCCTTATGCTTTGCGTGATAAATCTAAGCTGGTAACGGAGGCATTATTTAAAGAGGTTGAAGAAGTGCAAGGCATTGAGCAGGTGAAAGAACTGGATGCAATTGGTCAATATCAGTTGGCGTATCGAGTTTGGCGAACAGAGTTGTTAGGCTTTAGTGGTATGGAGTCCTTGGCGGCTGCTCAAATTGCAACTAAGTGGGGCTATCCTGATATGGCAATCTATGCCTATGGACGCTCAGGCTACGGTAATCAGAATTTAAAAGGTTATTATCCCGTAGTTTATAAAACTGAAGTGGAAGCTATTGCCAAGAAGTATCAAGTTCAACCTGCTTGGGTGTGGGCATTGATGCGCCAAGAAAGCCATTTTAACCTCAGAGCGGAGTCTTATGTAGGGGCAATGGGGCTAATGCAGGTGATGCCTCCTACTGCCAAGTTTATTGCGGGGCGTTATAAAATCCCCTATAAAGGACCCGTGTCCTTATATGATGCAGATACGAACATTAATATCGGTATTGCCAATCTGAATTTTATTAGTAATTTGTTTGATGGAAATATCGCGTTAGCAACCGCATCTTATAATGCGGGGCAAGGTAATGTGGCAAAGTGGCTACCAAACCATGTTACGATGCGGGCAACGGACTGGATTGAAACGGTGCCATTTGAGGAGACACGCACCTATTTGCGGCACGTGCTTTCAAATATGGTAGTCTATGAAATTATCCATTTGAAGAATGCAAATTTTCATTTGAGTAAGACGTTAACGCCAGTTAGTCCAAAATCTTCATAATTGTCTATTTGAGTGGACTAGCCTTTAATAATGGTGACATCACAAGGGGCGGAATTTAGGATTGCGTGAGCGGTGGAGCCTAAGAAAAATTCATGCACTGGGTTATCATGACGATGTCCAATGATCAGAAGGTCAGCATTCTGTCTTTTAGCGTATTTTACAATGTCTGATTTTGCCTTACCTTGTGTAATGTTGGTGTCTTCTACAATTACCCCAAGGTTCGAGATAATTGTTTGCATTCTTTCATGGTAATGTGTAGATAGTTTTCCTTCTTCATCTGAGGCAAGTACGCCTGATAACATGGCTGTATTCGGAATAATGCTAATGATGCTTAGTCTTGCATGGGTGTCACTCACAATTTCTTTAGCGCGTTTAACGATGTGGTCGTAGTTGTTTGATAGGTCAATGGCAAGCACAATGTGTTGATAGCTCATGGTTAGGTTGTTCCTGTGTGTTTCGTCTGTCTGATTTCCTACAATTTAGCACAATAAAATCCCTTATTCCAGCAGTTGACAGGGTGCGTTAAAAAGCGTATCTTGGTCACCAATATAGCACCTGATTAGTACCATTTAAAATGCTTAGGATTAGCAAGCTCGGTGATTATGCCGTTGTCATTATTTCGACAATGATCAAAGATAGTTCCATAACGTATAGTGCGACACAATTAGTGGTGCAAACAGGCCTGAAGTTGCCAACAGTTAGAAAAGTTCTAAAGCAACTCACAGCACATGAAATCCTCAAAGGAACACGTGGTGTTGAGGGTGGTTATGCCATTATTGCCAATACTGAGCAACTTTCCATTGCTGATGTGGTGGAAGCCATCGATGGACCGATTTCATTGACGGATTGTAGTGCACATCATGTATATCAATGTGCAACGACAACCTGTACGATGAAGCCCAGTTGGAGTGTAGTGAATCGCTTGGTGCGTCAAACCTTGGTCGATTATAAAATAAAAACATTAGCACAAGCATAAGAAAAAATAAGGATGGTATTATGGCCAAATTTGAAAATCTGGTAGACGAAGAATATAAACATGGCTTTGTGACCGATGTTGAGCAAGAATCATTTAAACCTGGTTTAAATAAAGAAGTTATCAGAGCCATTTCTAAGAGGAAAAATGAACCTGAATTTATGTTGGAATGGCGTTTAGCAGGCTATGAAAAATGGAAAACCATGCAAGAGCCGACATGGGCGCATGTTGACTACACGCCTGTGGATTACAATGCCATTAGCTATTTTTCAGCACCTAAATCATTGGCTGACCGCCCGAAAAGCCTTGATGAAGTAGACCCAGAATTAATCGAAACCTATAACAAGCTTGGTATTCCATTGCATGAACAAGAGTTTTTGGCAGGCGTCGCGGTAGATGTGATTTTCGATTCAGTTTCTGTGGTGACGACATTTAAAGAAAAGCTTGCAGAAGCCGGTGTAATATTTTGCCCGATTTCAGAGGCATTAGAAAAACATCCTGAGCTTGTGAGGAAATATCTAGGTACTGTCGTTCCGCAAGGAGATAACTTTTTCGCAGCACTCAACTCTGCGGTGTTTAGTGATGGCTCTTTTGTCTATATTCCAAAAGGCGTTCGTTGCCCTATGGAGCTTTCCACTTATTTCAGAATTAATGCAGCCAACACAGGACAATTTGAACGTACCTTGATTATTGCAGACGAGGGAAGCTATGTGAGCTACCTAGAGGGTTGTACTGCCCCTATGCGTGATGAAAATCAACTACATGCGGCAGTTGTGGAACTGATTGCTTTAGGGGATGCTGAGATTAAATATTCTACTGTTCAGAACTGGTATCCCGGGGATAAAGAGGGCAAAGGTGGTGTTTATAATTTTGTGACTAAGCGAGGCTTATGTGCAGGTAATAACTCTAAAATATCTTGGACACAAGTTGAAACGGGTTCTGCTATTACCTGGAAATATCCAAGTTGCATTCTAAAGGGTGATAATTCGGTTGGAGAATTTTATTCTGTGGCGTTAGTGCGTCATTTCCAACAAGCGGATACGGGCACAAAGATGATTCACATGGGTAAAAATACCAAGAGTACCATTATCTCAAAAGGGATTTCCGCTGGGTGTGCTCAGAATGCTTATCGAGGTTTGGTTCGTATTTTACCAACAGCTGAGAACGCACGTAATTTTTCACAGTGTGATTCGTTGTTGATTGGGCATGATTGTGGGGCGCATACCTATCCCTATATTGAAGTTAAGAATAACTCAGCGCAAATCGAACATGAGGCAACCACATCTAAGATCTCCGAAGACCAACTTTTTTACTGTCGTCAGCGTGGGATGTCCGAAGAAGATGCCATCGCAATGATTGTAAATGGGTTTTGTAAAGAGGTATTTAAACAGTTGCCGTTGGAGTTTGCGATGGAAGCACAAAAGCTGATGGAAATTAGCTTAGAAGGCGCAGTGGGATAACGAACAAATTTTAAGAAATGAAAAATAAGGGTTTAAAATGTTAGAAATTAAGAATCTTCACGCAACAGTTGCTGGAAAAAGTATTTTAAATGGGATTAATTTAACGATTAACGCAGGTGAGATACATGCGATTATGGGACCCAATGGTGCGGGTAAAAGCACGCTAGGCAATGTGATTGCTGGGCGTGATGGCTATGAGGTCACTGAGGGTGAAGTATTATTTAAGGGTGTAAGCATCCTAGATTTAGAGCCTAATGAGCGTGCCGCTTTAGGGATATTTCTCGGATTTCAATATCCTGTTGAAATCCCAGGTGTGAGTAACACACAGTTCATTAAAACGGCAGTCAATAGTGTTCTGAAAGCACAAGGAAAGCCAGAACTTGATGCGATGAATTTTATGAAAAAAATTCGTGCGAAAATGCAGCTGCTCGAAATGGATCAAAAATTCATGAAACGGGGCGTGAACGAAGGTTTTTCAGGTGGCGAAAAGAAGCGCAATGAAATGTTACAAATGATGATGCTTGAGCCTGTTTTTTGCATGCTGGATGAAACGGATTCTGGTTTGGATATTGATGCGTTGAGAGTGGTGGCAAATGCGGCGAATGTGATGCGTTCAGAAGACCGTGCTTTTGTTTTGATCACACATTATCAACGCTTGCTTGATTATATTGTACCTGACTTTGTTCATGTACTATCTGATGGAAATATTATCAAATCTGGTGATAAAGCGCTTGCAGTAGAGCTTGAATCTAAAGGTTATGCGTGGATTAATGAAACGGCATAACGCCTGAGTATTAATGAGGTAATTTTATGTTTGATATTGATTATAAACCCCAAGCTTATGCCGAAGTGCAAAATGATGCGCTGCTTGCTAAGCGTGAGCAGGCGTGGCAGTTTCTGAAAGAAAATGGTTTGCCAACCCGCCAAGATGAAAAATGGAAATATACCAATCTAAATAAATGGATTTTGAATTCTCAACTAACCTTAACGCCTGTTTCTGTTCGTAAGAAACTTGAGCGTAAAGACATAGTTGCTTGTCTCACGGATGGCGTTATTTCTTTGGTTTTTGTGGATGGTCAGTTTGAAAGTGATCTATCAGATATTGCGTCAGTGCCTGAAGGGGTTTCCATCACAAATGTGATGGAAAGTGAAGTGATTACACATCAGAACGATTATGCAAAAGATCATGCAAAAAGCCTTAATGATGCACTTTTTACGTCAGGCATCGAAATTAAAGTGGCAAAAAATGTAGTTGGCGAGTCACGCATAGAGTTGCTGTATATCACGACTGAAAATTCAGGGCACCACGCTTTGTGCATTCAAAATGTGATCGATTTAGCTGAGAACTCACGACTGAAAATTTCTGAGAAGCAAATCGTGTTGTTCGAAGATGCGCCTGCCTATATTAATATTGCTTATAATGTGAATTTGAATAGTGGTGCAAAATTAAATTGGTTAATGTCTACGACAAGCCAACAAGAAAAAGCTTTAATCACTAATAGTATTGACGTTCAGCAAGCAGCGAATAGTGAGTTTGAGTACTTTAATTTTATTGCTCAAGGTGATTTGAATCGTTATGACTTTGATATTCAGTTGAATGATAAAGGGGCGATGGCAAGGCTTGATGGTATTTTTATGCTGAAGGGCAAGATGCACAGTGATAATCATATTATGGTCACTCATAATGCGTCATATACCACGAGTGATGTTTGTTTTAAAGGGGTGGCCACGGATAAGTCGAATGGTATTTTTAATGCTAAAGCTTTGGTTTCAAAAGGAATTCATGCTGTTAAAGCATTGCAAAGTAATAAGAATTTATTATTGAAAAAGACGGCACAGATTAATACGAAACCTGAGTTAGAAATTTATTCTGATGATGTGATTTGTTCGCATGGGGCAACGGTTGGGCAATTAGATACCACGGCTATTTTCTATATGGAGTCTCGTGGGATTCCTCATGCGGTTGCGGTGCAGATGCTAACCGAAGGCTTTGTGTTGGAAATATTAGATAGACAAAATATTTCAGAGTCTGAGAAAGCGAGTCTTTTAGAGCAACTAAGTCTCTCAATTACGAATCTCGCCTAACGCCTTTTATATTTGCTATACTAAGCATATTCTTTAATCCTGTGTTTGATCATTCATTTACCACCTATTAAGGCACCACATGCAGTTGATAGATATCTATCGTAAAGAAATTCTTGCAAAACATTACCAAGCAGATGATTTGCAAGAAGAGGCAATCTTGGCACTTCAAAAAATTAGCGATGCTTTTGTCAAAAGCCCAAAACAAAAAGCGAAGTGGTATAGTGCTTTACGTCGCCATAAAGTTGAGGCAGTAAAAGGATTGTATCTATGGGGTAGTGTGGGGCGAGGTAAAACTTTTATCATGGATATGTTTTTTGAATATGCCAAAACACCTTATAAACGTCGCGTTCACTTCAACCATTTTATGAAATATGTGCATCAGAATTTGGTAAAGCATAAGGGAAAACGAAACCCATTGGGATTGGTGGCGGATCAAATTGCCGATGAGGTTCGACTTTTATGCTTTGATGAGTTTTTTGTGGAAGATATTGCCGACGCGATGATTTTGGGTGATCTATTTAAACATCTTTTTGAGGACGGCGTGACATTGGTCGCGACCTCAAATGTGAAGCCTGAATTACTTTATGCGGGAGGCTTACAGCGAAACTCATTTTTACCAGCTATCGCCGCACTTGTTGAGCATACGGAAGAGTTTAACTTAGACAGTGGCATTGATTATCGTTGGCGCACTATGAAGCAACAAAACCGCTACCACACGCCATTAAAAGGTGAAAAGAAGTTTATGGCGGATTATTTTGATAAGATTGCCGTAACGGAATTTCTTGAGAACTCAACTTTTATCCTCCAAGGTCGCTCGATTGAAACACTGAGACAATCAGACCATGTCTTATGGGTAGAGTTTTCGGTACTTTGTGGGTATGGCAGAAGCGTGGCGGACTATATAGATATTGCGGGTCACTTTGACTCAGTCTTAATCAGTAATATCCCAATATTAGATGAAAATTTAGAAGATGAAGCCAGACGTTTTATTGCGTTAGTTGATGAATTTTATGATCGAAAAGTAGCACTAATTATTTCGGCGAGCGTACCCATGCAAGAACTCTATCAAGGAGATCGTTTAACCTTTGAATTTCAGCGGACGCTAAGCCGTCTAAATGAAATGCAGTCGGATGAGTTTATTGATGAAGTGAGATTAAGAGAGTAGCTATGCAAAAAGTTCAGTATATTACTGTGATTAAAGACAGAGAAGGACAAAGGATTGATAATTACCTATTGGCGCATGTAGGCAAAATTCCAAAGTCATTGGTATATCGTTGGTTGCGTAAAGGGGAAGTACGGGTAAACAAAAAGCGCGTTAAGCAAACTTACCGAGTGGTTTGTGATGATATTGTGCGAATTCCACCTGTTTTCTTAGAGCCGAATACTTCGGAAGAGAAACTTAAGAAACTTGATTTTAGTTATCTTGAAGATTTTATTTTATATGAAGATAAAGATTTTATTGTGATGAATAAGCCAACAGGGCTCGCCGTTCATGGAGGTAGTGGGCTGGATTCAGGTTTGATCGAGCGATTACGTGTTTTAAGGCCAAATGAAAAGAAATTGGAGCTGGTGCACAGGCTGGATCGAGATACTTCTGGTTGCATTCTTATTGCGAAAAAATATAGTATTTTAACTTATTTCCATGAACAGTTGCGTGAACGCAAAGTGAGGAAAATTTATCATGCATTAGTTTCTGGTGTATGGCCTAAGTCCATTACGAAGATTGATATGCCATTAAAGAAATTTGTTCCCAGTTCAGGTGAGCGTTTTGTGCGGGTAGATCAAGAGGGAAAGGCTTCTTTAACGACAACAAGAGTGCTGGAAATTTTTTCAGGGTGTACCTTGGTACAGGCGTCTCCGCATACTGGTCGTACACATCAGCTTAGAGTGCATTTACAATCTGTTGGGCATCCTATATTAGGGGATCGGAAATATTCAAGACGTGAATTAGATAAACCTTTTATGGATAAGGGGTTAAATCGTTTGTTTTTACATGCTTATGAATTGACGTTTATAAAGCCTGGGACGGATGAGTCAGTGACAATTCGGGCAGAGTATGATGCAGTGCTAGAAAAGGTGATTAAGAGAGTTTCAAAAACAAAAGTATAAATCATCCTCTCTCAAGGTTATAATACTGACAGAGCTTAATTATTTAGATAAAAAAATATGACAAAATCAGGGTATATTGCGATTGTTGGTCGCCCTAATGTGGGAAAATCGACGCTTATGAATCGAATCCTTCGACAGAAGTTAAGTATTACTTGCCGCAAACCTCAGACAACACGCCATCAAATCGTGGGTGTAAAGACGGAAGGAGATGTGCAAGCTATCTATGTGGATACCCCTGGGATTCATGATCGGAATGAGCGAGCAATTAATCGAGCAATGAATCGAGCGGCAACCAGCGTTTTGAATGATGTCGATGTGGTTATTTTTATTGTTGAGGCACTTAAGTGGACAACGCTTGAAAGCAGTATCGTGCAAAGGTTTTCATATTTGAATGTGCCTGTTATCTTGGTGGTGAATAAAGTGGATCAAGTGAAACCCAAAGCGAATTTATTACCATTCATGGCGGAGGTTTCCACAAAATATGATTTTGCATCCGTAATGCCAGTTTCGGCTAAAAATGGACAACAGGTCGAGGAACTTGAAAAATTAGTGGCGACCTATTTGCCTGAAAATGAATTTATATATGATGAAGACCAATTGACCGATAGAAGTGAACGTTTTTTGGTGTCTGAAATTATTCGTGAAAAGTTAATGCGCACCATGGGGCAAGAAGTTCCTTATCAGCTGACGGTGCAAATCGATCAATTTAAACATGATGATGAGAAAAATATCATTGATATTAGCGCCACCATTTTGGTAGAAAGAGCCACACAAAAGTCCATGATTATTGGTGGTCAAGGTGGTAGGCTTAAGCAAATAGGCAGCGATGCTCGTAAAGATATTGAACTTTTGCTGGATAGTAAGGTCTATTTGCAGCTTTGGGTGAAGGTGAAAGAAGGGTGGTCTGATGATGATCATGCTTTGAAAAGTTTGGGGTATGAATAACTCTTATTGTGTTACCTTTGCCTTAAAAGCATAATTTTTCTTTATGTCATAAGCGATGGCATCAGCTTTTTGTCTTGTTTCATAAGGCCCTAAAAATAAGCCATAGGACTTTCCCTCTGGATCATCTTTTAGCTTACGAATGCTCAGTGGGCTTTTATTGGTCACAATTTCAATAATTTTTTGAGCACGCTCAGCTTTCTCTTTACCATTAAATGTTACTAGTTGGACATAATATTTATTGTGATCAGAGAGGCTCATTGAGTCTTCTGGAAGTAAGGTATAGGGCGCGATGGTTGTGAGAGAGACATTTGGCGCCTCTTCTTTATTTGGTGAAATATCTAGTAAGGTTCTTGCAGCATAGGACATTCTGGTGACAGCTGTCCCATGAAATGGACCTCGATCATTGACCACGACAATAATGGATTTCTTATTTTTAAGATTGGTGAGTTTTGCATAGCTAGGTAAAGGCAAGGTATTGCTGGAAGCACTGGGGATATACATATTATATATTCTGCCAGAGTTAGTGGTTTTTCCTTGAAAGTGTTTTTGATAAAAGGTTGGTTTTCCTTCTATGGAATAGCCTTTTGAGGTATTTAAAACAGTATATGTTTTGCCAAATATGACATATTGGTATGGGTTTCCAATGGCGGATGGGGTTAATTTTGGACGGCTCTCAATTTTTATAATATTGGCAGAGTTTGGAATATCTGGTTTGTTCTCAGGAAAAAAAGATTGGTAATAGGCGCAGCCAGAGAGCCAAATGGCGCTTAGTAGAAGCAAAAATATTCGAGCGACGAAGCTAAAAGGTATTTTGTGAGAAAGCACAGGTGCATCAGGCATAATTTTTATATGGAGCTCTCTAACATTTTAAAATATATGCTTTTATTGTGTATTAGGTTGGACTGAATGTAAATATTTTAGCAATCGCAGCATTTTAATTGATTTATGTATAAGACACTTCATCCTTGAAAATTTCATCTATTTATCAGACAATGACTTTTTAGAAAAATTAAGATGAATCGTCAATAGGAGAAGATAAATGTTATCAAAAATCAAACATGGTAAAGATGCCCCGAATGATATTAATGTCGTTATAGAAATCCCTGCTTTCAGTGAGCCCGTTAAGTACGAGTTTGATAAGGATAGTGATATGCTGATTGTGGATCGTTTCATGTCTACGTGTATGCAATATCCATGCAATTATGGTTTCGTGCCGAATACACTATCAGAAGATGGTGATCCAGTGGATGTGCTTGTGCCAACTCCTTTTCCTTTGCAACATGGCGCAGTGATTAACTGTCGTCCTGTGGGCGTGCTTAAAATGAC
>CAUZSH010000045.1:0-16909 GCA_963582935.1 Gammaproteobacteria bacterium | reverse complement strand
TACATGCTATTTTTTGAAAAATTGCTTCTATGGCTCCAGTATGTCATTAGTTCATTGCTTACAATCAAAGTAAACCTTAGGCTAAGAAGTAACTTTATCTAGAACAGTTTGTGCAATAGAGTTTAAACAGAAGTAGTATAATCGATCTTAATTATTGCGAGGATGCACCTTACCGTGAAGATATAAAATATATCCCATGCAGTATTTGAGGTAGATAGTATAGATAACGCCATAAAAGGTGAATATTTTATAATAAAGAAAAACTCACCAAGTCATGGTTTAAAGGTAGCATTTATATTGGTGAATGGCGCACCCATAGAGATGATGAAAGTAGATTGCAGTATCTGTGGTGACTCAATTTGAATGAAAACATGAACGGTATAAATAAACTATCGTTTGACGAAAAGTGAATAACATGAAAAAATTAATAATTACAATATACACTATAATAATTACAATATGCACTATATTACCTATAATCATATTATCTGCGTTGGATTATTTTATATATTTTAAGGCTTGTCCTATATACTAGGAATATATGGACTGACCTACCCCACCAATTTGGGATAGTTTAATTTTTCAGTATCCATCTGAAACTCAAACTCTTTTGGAGTCATGTAATTTATCGTGGAATGTTTTGTTTATACATTATAGTAGTTTTCAATATCTCAGATTTAGGAAAGGGAATTCATTTGGCGGAACATGCTTGTTATGATTAGAGTCAATGGTTTTAACGAAGGCTTTTTTATCCTTGGCAGCTAAATTTAAATGCTTCATACGTTCTGATACCTTATTTTCAGTAACCTTCAATTCTTTATCTTTAAACTCTTCATATATGCGTTTAACAGTATATCTGCTTTTATGTTTACGAAATGTTGCTTCAATCTCTAAATCTAGCTCAAAGTTCTGTAAATACCTTGTACCTATATGCGGCTGCCTTTTTTAAGATTTATCGCTCCAGTTTCGTCTTCTTCGGTTATTTTGCGGATAAGGTTGGGTATAAAATTGTGATGTTTTCTGCAGCCATAATGTTAGCAGTGGTTGGGTATCCTTTGTATATGTTGATGATTAATAACCCAACAGTTCAATCGTTACTGATTGCTCAAATAGGGTTTGCAATACTGGGTGCAGGCTTCATTGGTCCTGTTATGGGTGTGCTAAGCCATTTGTTTTCACCACGAACTCGATTTACAGCCTTATCATTTAGTTATAATCTTGGATTTGGACTTTTTGGTGGAACCGCAACACTTTTAAATATGATCTTTATTGAGCAAACTGGAATGTTAATATTTCCTGCTATTTACCTCGCTATTGCTGCAGCAAGCTCTGCTATAGCGCTTGGCTTTGTTATGCACCGTGAAAAATCTAATAAGACAAGTTTAGTAAAGAGTATTGGTTAATTTTGTTTATATCACCCATAAAGTGATCAAGTATTCGAGAATCTTGTAGAGTGTAATGGACTAATTACCGAGCGACTTTGTCGTAGCGCTATATCAGTGTAGCATTAATTCAGCAATGGAATCATCGCTACAATACATTATCAATAGGAATAAAGTTTTCCTTAATCTCAGGAAAAATCCCCTGAGGACGTCCAGTTTTGGCATTAATAAAAATCCATAACGTTTCAGCTTTAGCAATTAATTTTGATTCACTGTTATAAAAGGCATATTTACGGACGGAAGAACAGCGTTTAATATTGTCGATCCATGTTTTGACGGTCAAGATTTCTCTTAAAAAAGCAGGGCGAATATAGTCAACAAAATGAGTCTTTGCTACCCAACTGCACTGATTTCTCGCATATTTCTTAGCGTCCCATCCTAGTGTGCTGGAATGCATAATGGCGACATCTTGCATCCATTGAATATATACAACATTATTAAGGTGATTGTTATCGTCAATATGTTCAGGATTGACGGTAAATGTTTGTTCAAAAATAGCCATAATATTTATTCTTAGATATTGATATTACGCCCATTGTACCATAGGTGCTTTCTGTGAAAAATCAAATAAGACAAGTTTAGCGAAGGTCGTTACTTCTGCCTAGAACATCGACACTGTCGCTTCTAATGGGGATTCCAAATTTAAAACCATAATAATATCAAGTTGCCCCTACATTTATATATCCTAATTGACTAAAATCAAACTCATCAAAGTCTATCCTCTTGTTTTATTTGTAGATAGGGGATTAGAATAGTACTTTAAAATATTAGGCACTTACATGAAAAAGAACATAAAACATATTGTTTTTGCGTCCATCGCGATAGTTTTGTTGGTTTTGATGGGGGTGTGGCAATTTTATGGTGGTTCAGATAATAAATCGAATTTCTCTATAAAACCGCTGGAAGTTACAGTAGCAAAAGCCAAGTATCTTAATATTCCAATTGTGGGGAAGGCAACAGGCTCTATTATTGCACCCAATATGGTTGACCTTAAGTCACAAACGAATGGCGTTGTAGAAGCCATTCATTTTTCAAGTGGTCAATATGTCAAAAAAGGCATGCCTTTAATCGACCTAAACAATACCAAGGAAAAAGCAGATTTAGATGTAGTACTTGCAAGTTTTACGCAGGAAGAAACTCAATATAAACGTTATCAAACGCTATATAAATCAAATAATGCCGTATCACTTGAAGAACTAGATACAGTGCAAAGCTTATTTTTGCAAGCAGAAGCAAAGTATCGTGCAGCAGAGTATGCACTGTCATTGACACACATTGTTGCACCATTTTCGGGGTTCGTGGGCGCAACTAATTTAGCTGTCGGAAGCTATGTCAATCAAGGGGATGCAATGATTGGATTAGTGGATCGCTTGAATCTGGTTATTCAATATTCTATGCCTGAGCACTTGGTCGCGATGATTCGACTTGGTCAAAAGATCAACTTTCATTCAGATGCATTCGGTCGTGAAAAGTATATGGCAGAGGTGACTTATATTTCACCTAGTGTGGATCCAGATAATTTGACGTTTACGGTGCGTGCAAAATATGAGAATAAAGACAATCTTTTTGCTCCAGGTATGAGCGTTTATGTGACTCAGGAGTTAAAAGCTGAGAATAGTGTTCTCGCGATTCCTGAATCAGCCATACATACGACCAGTGGCGGTTTTGCGGCATATACGATACTAAAAGGCAAAGCAAAGCAAGTCACGGTCAAGGTTGGAGAAGTGCATAAAGGTTATGTGACCATCATGGAGGGTTTAAAAGAAGGTGACGTGGTGATTGATACTGCGAATGGCACGATTGGTGATGGTATACAAGTTGAGGTATCAGAAGCACAATGAAAATTTCTTCGCTTTGTATCGACCGACCTGTTTTTTCCTTTGTACTAAGTGCCATGATCATCTTGGTCGGATTATTAAGCTTTAAATTTGTTAAATTACAATTTGAGCCAAGTGTTTTTAAGCCAACCCTTGTTGTCTCGACAAGCTATTCAGGCGCGAGTGCTGAGGTGGTTCAGAATGATGTGACCCAAAAAATAGTCTCAGCAGTCGCAGGCGCACAAAATCTGAGTTATGTAGAAGCCACCTCTAGACAAGGGCAAAGTAGAGTGGTCCTCAACTTTGGTGATATTACGCAAGAAAAATTTCTTACCGCACAGTCAGAAGTGATGCGTGACGTGGGGTCTGTTAAGTTGCCCGAAAGTGTGGATGCACCCGTTATCCAACAAAGGGGTAGTTCGAGTGAGATTATATTTGTTGGCTTTGCTGATCAAAGTAGAACAACACAAGAGGTCGCATCCTATGTTAATGATTCTATTTTAAAACAAATATTGCAAATACCTGGAGTTGGGGATGCCGAGCTTTGGTCAGATACTTCTGCGCTCAGAATTGAGCTAAATCCTAAGCAGTTATCAGCTTTAAAAATTTCACCTATTGATGTTGTGGATAAGCTTGAAAAATTAAATGTAAATGTTTCTGCAGGGCAATTATTAACGGCGCAAAACTCTTATACAATTAATGTAAACTCTGCATTGAGTGATATTCCAAAGTTTGAAAGTTTGGTGATTGCTAAAAGAGGGGATAAGCTTATACGCTTAAGCCAGTTGGCAAAAATATACCTCGGTGCTTTGTCTATCCAAGGAGGTTCTCTAAGTTTCGTGAATAAGCAGCCGGGTGTGGTGATTGGTGTGACGCCGACCAGTGATGCTAACCCTATTGAAGTGGCAAATAAAGTTTCTAAAATGATTCAGCAGTTGGCGACATCATTACCCTCTGGAATGACAGGACATGTCTTACTCAACCTAGCAACGCCGCTTAAAACATCGCTCTATGAAGTGGTGAAGACCATTTTTGAAGCGGTATTCTTGGTGGCATTGGTCTCTTTGTTATTTCTGGGGCGTATGAGAGCGGCTTTAGTCCCTATCGTAACATTACCTGTTTGTTTGATTGGTGTTTTTGCGATTATTTGGCCACTTGGGTTTAGCATTAACATGATGACGTTGCTGGCATTGGTGCTTGCTGTAGGTTTGGTGGTGGATGATGCCATTGTGGTGCTTGAGAACTGTTTTCGATATCGACAAAAAGGATTAGCGCCCATTGAGGCAGCGAGAAAAGGGAGTTCAGAAATTGGGTTTGCCATTATTGGTATGACGATTACTTTAATTGCCGTTTATATGCCCATTGCTTTTATGACAGGAAAAAGTGCGGTGTTTTTTAAAGAATTTGCCTTTACGTTAGCGGCTAGCATCTTAATATCGGGATTTGTGGCACTCACGCTAACACCATCGATGTGTGCACACATGTTAGGAGATGAGAAAGAAAATCGCTATGAAAAATTTGTGGTGCGCTTATTTTCCAAATTAGAAATCATGTATCAGAAGTCGTTGAGCTTTATTTTAACCGTTCGAGGCTGGCTAATTGTATTATTCGTGATTTTAATAGGTATGGGATGGATGCTTTTTAAAACGTTACCCATGGCGTTACAACCCAATGACACGATTGGTGTAGTGGGGATTATGATTCAAGGTGAAAACAGCACAAGCACGGATTATCTAGCCAAGAAGCTTAATGAGGTGGAGACGCAGTCAGAAACGGAGGGTTTGTTTAGTAATTCTTTTGGCATGGTAATGACTGGGGGTCAAGGGGACTTGATGGGACTTTCTTTTAATACATTAAAGCCTGATGAATTTTCCCAGAGTTCTGCTGTTTCAATGCGTATTAATAAGGTCATTGAAGATATGAAGGGTGTAAAGGGTGGCAGCTTTGTTATTCCGCTCAGTGGCTCAGAAGGTGGTTTTGGGAAAGGTGATATTCAAATGTATATTGTGGGCATGGCAAGTTATGATAGCTTGTACTCACAAGCTGATCGTTTTATTAATATATTGGAACAGCTGCCAGCGGTGCAAACTGCGGATACGGCTGTAGATATGGACAATGCACAATTTGAGTTAAATATTAACTTTACCAATGCGGCATTGTTGGATGTGGATGGCTCGAAGATTCAAACTTTATTGAACATTATGTTTGGCGGGCAGAAGCTTAAAAATGATTACCAAATCAATGGTCAAAGTTACCCAATTATTGTCCAATTACCAAAGAAAAATTTAGATGATTTTAGTGTGCTGGATAAGTTATATGTGAAATCGGATGAAAATCAATGGATTCAGCTATCCCGTTTGGTGAATGTGGTGCCCATTGTTAAAGCGCCTTCTTTGTTGACCTATAACCAAATGAATGCGGTGCAAATAAATGTGAGTCTGAATCCAGGTTATAGTATTGGTGATGTGGTGACGGATATTCAACAATTATCGCATGAAGCCTTATTACCCGGAACATCTGCGGTGTTTAAAGGGCAGGCAAAAGATATGTTAGAAGGCAATAGCAGTATGGTGTTGATCTTTATTGCAGGGCTGATTTTTATTTACTTGGTGTTGGCGGCATTGTTTGAAAGTTTTATTGACCCCTTTGTGATTTTATTGACTGTCCCATTATGTGTGGTGGGCGCCTTGTTTGGGCTGAAACTGATTGGGGGGAGTCTGAATATTTATACTGAAATTGGGTTGGTAACATTGGTGGGGCTAGTCTCGAAACATGGGATTTTGATCGTCCAGTTTGCCAATGAACTTTTAGCTAAGGGTAGCAGTATTCGAGAAGCGGTGATCAAGGGAGCGTCAACACGTCTTCGTCCAATTTTAATGACCACAGTAACGATGGTATTGGGTGCAATCCCATTGCTTTATACTTCAGGTGTAGGTGAGCATGCTAGGCAACAGATTGGGATGGTGATCGTGGCTGGGATGCTTTTAGGCTCCTTTTTCTCACTTTTTGTCGTGCCCGTGGCGTATAGTTTATTGGTACGTTTGAAACGAAATTTGAAATATTAGAGATTATCCTTTAGGCTAGATCTATTTATTAGCTACCTATGTAACTGATAAGGTACTTCAACAATCACCCGTGTTTCTCCTGGATTTTCTTGTTTACTTAACGCATTCAGCGCCATGCGCAACATAAAGCTCTTCTGATTGTGCAGAATGATATGATACCATTTTGTTGTTTGTGCTTTTGGCAAGACAAGTATAGTCAATCCTCTCTCTGGCTCACGAAGGTCATTCTTGCGAATGACTCGAATGAGAGGACGTAGCATTGATTGGTATGGCGAGTCCACAATGACCAGTTTTTCAGGGAAATTTAACTTTTTCCATGCTTTCTTGAGTTTATCTGTTTTTTCAGAATCTATGTTTACAGCCACTGGGATCACTTCATCAGAAAGCGTGCGAGCAAAATCAAGTGCGGCAATCGTGCCTTTATGAAGCTTAGAAATTGGAACAATGACTTTAGGCTTGGTCGTTGATTTTAAAGAAGCTTCCATTAAGCCCTCGTCGGTACTAATAGCGAGCTCACTATCCACTCTTTTATAATGTGAGTAAATCTTAGAGCAAAAGATAAAAAGTAGTGGAATGGCAATGATCACCATCCATGCACCGGTTTCAAATTTACTGATCATCACCACCATCAAGGCAACAAAAGTACACAGGCAACCAAAGCCATTTATTAGTGCTTTAAACCACCAAGAGTTGACTTTATGGCGTCGAACATACCAGACTTTTACAAGACCTGCTTGGCAAAGCGTAAAGGCAATAAAGACACCAATAGAATATAGCGGAATGAGTAAGTTTGTTTGAGCATCAAATATATAGATAAGGAAACAAGCAAAAATACCGAGCATAATAATACCATTGCTAAACCCTAATCGGTCTCCGATATTACGCAGTTGCCTTGGTAAATAGCCGTCTTTACTGATCATAGAAGCCAGTAATGGGAAGCCGGCAAATGAAGTATTTGCTGCAAGCAATAAAATCAAACAAGTTGAAGCTTGTAAGACATAATACCACATGCCGCCCCCAAATATTGCATGTCCAAGCTGAGAGAGTACCGTTTGGTTTGTGAGGGGCTGAAGCTTGATATAATAGGCTAGAAATGAGATTCCCAAAAACATGGAGATCAATAAGATCATGAGTATTGTGAGCGTTTGACTGGCATTTTGTGCTCTTGGGCGTTTGAAGGCGCTCACGCCATTTGAAATGGCTTCAATTCCTGTCATGGCAGAGCAACCAGATGAAAATGCTTTTAGGATAAGTGCAATGGTTAAGACTTTAGTCATCGGTTCAATGAGATCTGTTTGGTGTGCATAGTCCATGACTTCGAGGGTTTGGTGGAAGTATTTATATAACCCCATCCCAATCAGTGCAAAAATCATAATCACAAAAATATAGGTTGGAAACATAAAAGCCTTGGCAGATTCGCGAATACCCCTTAAGTTTACCCAAGTCAAAATAATAATGGAGGTGATCGCCAAAAATACGGAATGCTCATAAAGTGAAGGAAAGGCCGAAGTAACGGCGGCAATCCCCGCTGAAACGCTCACAGAAACCGTGAGAATATAGTCGATCATAAGTGCAGCGGCGGCAATTAATCCAACTTTTGGGCCAAAGTTTTCGCGGGAGACTACATAAGCACCACCTCCTTCTGGATAGGCTGCAATCGCTTGCTTGTAAGAAAATCCAACAATCACGATTAGTATCGAAATAAAGAAGGCAATATGAATGGAATACATAAGACCTGCGCTGCCTGCAAGCACTAGAATTACCAGAATTTCTTCAGTCGCATAAGCAACGGAGGAAAGGGCGTCAGATGAAAAAATAGCGAGGGCACGCATCTTAGGGAGGGTTTGTTCATCGGCAAGAGATTTTGGAATTGGACTTCCAAAAATAAAACGAGCTATACGCATAGCGGTGACACTATTTTTACAAACAAGTTTGCGACTGTACCGGAGAAATTAGATAGAGACAAGATATTAATCCTCAATAATTGATGTGTATCAAATCAACTTTAGCTTAAGACTCAGAAATTTAAAACGGCGCGTATACAAAACAAGATCAAACATTTAATAGAATTAATGGGTTTTTATCACTATGATTAGAAGTGAGTTTATTTAGGTTTTAACTTTACAGTGAAGGGTTATAATTGTGCGTCTACTAAAGAAAATATCTGTCTATAGTTTGATTTCAGTCTTATCGCTGATCATAATTGTGATGACGCTTAATGCGGTGAATTTCACGCCTTTTATGGGGATTGCCTCGAATCAAATAAGTAAGCTACTTGGTCGTGATTTTTCATTAGGTGGTGTGTCCATTGGGTTATCCTATCACACGGGATTAAGTGTATACCTTTATGATGTTAAACTAGATAATCCAAATATAGTCGGTGCTAAAGAAGCGCCCAAAATGGTATCTGTAGGGAAGGCGCAAGTCTCAGTGGCGCTGTGGAAGCTAATGCATGGGCAAATAAGCTTGATTAATGTCTCTATTGATAAAGGGGGCATTAACCTCATTAATAATGGTGCAGGCAAGGCAAGTTGGGATTTCCCCGCATTAACTTCTAGCCCAGAGAAAACGCCTCAGACAGAAGCAACTAAAGCAGAGAATTCACCAAGTATTTTTGATCTTGTTTTGCCTGTTGTGAAGTTAGATAAAATTAAAATCAATTATATTACGCCAAATGCTACGCAAACACTTAATCTAGATAATTTTGATCTAAGTAAGTCACAGATTGTTCACAATGAGATTAAGTCAAGCATGCAGCTCAATGATCAAACCATCTTATTGGATGGGAAAGTCGCACGCTTAGATCAATTGTTTTTCAATAAAGGGATGGGCTTTTCTTTAGATTTACTCTTTGGAGACAAGGATCGTATCACCTTGAATGGGCTGGTTTCTTTAGATCATGCTTTTCACATCGCAGCTCGATCAGCCACAAAAATATCTGACCCTTATGTTTTTATGAAAAAGCTCGGGCTTGAACAACCAAATCTAAAACAATTCAAACAATTAGATCTAACAATTGCAACCTCCTTTGGTCATGGAGTGTTGGAAAGCGAAACGACACACTTTGATTTTGTTTATCGTGATAAGCCTTATAAATTATTGTTACAAGCTGCCTCTCAAGAGAAAACAACACTGTTCCCGTTGTCTGTTAATCTTGGTTTAAAGGGGGAGCAGGGGCAGACGTTTACAATAGCAGGACAGATGTCGGAACCGCTTAGCGACCAAAAATGGCTGGATGTGGCGGTTAATTCCTCTTTGCCAGTTTTAAATGATGCTTTGGATGCAAAAGAGGTGGAATTAAAAGATATCTCCCTTAATGCAAAAATTTCGGCAGAGTCAAAGGATATCTCAATTGACAATTTAGATATTAAAGGAATTTATCAAGGGCTACCGCTTGGAATTCATGCAATTGCTTCAACCTCTTTGGATAATATGAATAATGTGCCTATCCAGGCAAACATATCCATAAATTATGATCATAATGAAGTGGATATTAACTCAGGATTATCTTGGCCTTTCAATAAACCAAATTGGATGCAAACGCGTATGACAGGTTCAGTGGCAAATCTAAACAGCTTACTCAAAGGGGCTGGCATTATTTTGCCATATCGCATTGAAAATATAAAAATACAAGCCAATATCGAAGGGGTGAGTGATCAAAAAATTCAAATAAAACCAGATGTAAATGTGATGGTGAATAGCGCGCCGATTGAACTATATGGTGAGGTAAACTTAAATCTAGCCAACTTGCACCAGCTTGCACAATACAATTTGGTAACGACGATTAATGGTGAAGATAATACCCTTAAAATCAAAGGAATGACGGGCGTGCCAAGCGAAACGGCTGATTGGGCAGATGTCAATATTAAAACGCATTTTGCAAGTGCTGCAATATTTGATTTTTTGGCTTCGACACCAGAACCTTCATTAGGAGCTTTAAAAGAAATTAACAGTGATTTAAATATTGACGCATCCAATGGGAAGTTAAATTTGAATATTGCCGATATCTCAACAAAATATAGTGGTGGGGAGTTATCCTTAAAAGGGAGTGCAAGTTATGGTATGTATCTTGCAAACTTGCCCTTATCTGCAGGCATATTTTTTTCGGATTCCAAAAGTGGCGATGGCGTGCAGCTAAATGCCAATGGATTTTTAGGTAAAGATGGTGGTGCAACCGCAAAATTGTTTATGAAAGTAAATAATTTATCTTATTATTCTGATTTTGCTGGCACAAAATTGCCATCACTTGAAAATATTAATCTTAACTCTGAAATGTCATTGTCACTTTTAGGTGCAGCAGTGGATCATTTATCTCTCACAGCAATCAGTAATGCACAACCAATGAGTTTGAACTTAACAGCAGACTATAACTTAAAAAGTACAACATTTGATCTTAAAGATTTTATCTTAGATATTAATGGGGTGAAGGCAAATGTATTGGTGAATGGGCTGCTTGAACCTGGTTTTAATGCACGCGCCAAATTAGAGGTGAACGCCACGTCACTTTCAGGGTTGAATCAATTCATATATGGTTGGGGTTATGGGGTTATCCCAGACATTCAAGATTTAAAACTTGCATTAGAGGTGGATGTTCTCAAAGATCATACAGATTTTACAAAAATCACTTATCAAGGCTCGGGAACTGATTTTACCGCAATAGGTAAAATGTCAAAACAACAAGGTATTTGGAATACATTTTTTAAGGCTAGTAGTAATGTGATTGATGTCTCAAAAATTCAAGCTGCATATCAATCGGCAAAGGATAACTTAAAAGCGCACTCGAACACTTTGGGGTTTGCAGAGGAAGCAACCACTAAGAAAAAAGAAGAAGAGGTAGACCCAAAGAAAGCGGCTGAAATGGCTGAAAAAGCACAAAAAGAAAAAGCGGTCATTCCTTCATGGATGACGATTCCGCTTGGTGAAATATTTGAACAGTATAATATTGATGCGAAGCTACAGCTTGCAAAAATTATTTTTGACACGAGCACCATCACGGATGTAAATCTAGGCGTGGAGTCTGCTGGGAATGACTTGCATGTTAACTTTGGCGCTAAGAATATATTTTCAGGGAAAGTAGATGGCATACTTGCGGTGACACCAGGATTGGCTGGGCAATATCATTTGCAGTACAAGATCTATATGGGTGTGTTGAATTTGGCTCAGTTGGTGAAAGGGTTGCATTTAGAAGATATCGGTCTTTCGACAGGTCAATTTATGTTTGATGCGGTGGCTCACAGTGAAGGTCAAACCACCAAAGAACTTTTAGATCATCTAGATGGCCGTATAAAAGTAGGTATGAGGGATGTTAATTATCGTTTAGTTTCTTCTAACAACCCGATTACAAAATTTTTTAGCCTGTTAGCCGGCGGTGGTTTTAGTAATGACTTGTCACTCAATTGCGGCGTTTTTAACGCGATAGCAAAAGAGGGGCGTTTTGATATTCAAAGTGGTTCAATGTTAAATCTCTCTGGTAGTGTGGTGATTTTTTCTGGAGATGTTGATTTGGTGAATCAGAAAGTGGATATCTCCTTGACCCCAAGTGCGAAGTTTATTAATCTCTCAAGCGTTATTCCACCTTTGACAATATCAGGTAGCTTTAATAATATTTATGTGTATCCAAATACGATGAGAACGGCTGTAGAGGTTGGGTTCGGTGCTGCCATTATGGCAACAGGTGTCGGTGCAATTGGGTTGATTGGGTATAAATTGGCGCAAGGTGCGACAACAGCCATAACAAACTCTTGTCGTACCTCACTTGAGCCAATTCCAGAAGTGGCTACAACTCAATCGGCAGTGAGTAATATAACTTCTGGTGCATTAGGAACACTTGGGTTTTAGATTTTGCGCATAGATTAGTAAGGAGGTTTCTTATCAAATACACCAATTATTATTCAGAATGCTAAAAAAAATCAAAATGGAAGAACCGTTTATAATACAGTAGGAGCTTACAAAAAAATGTCATATCAAAAAGAAAAAGTTTAAGAGGTTAATGTTATAATGAGTCGTTATAAATCGCCATATACCATTACAAGAAATATACTAAGCATAAGAATGAAATAACCATCAAAGAAATTTGTTTTGAATTAAAAATGAGTGAATCAGGGGTAAAAAAAGCGATTAGAAAGTTAAAAGATGAAAATAAAATTAAGAGAGTAGGAAGCCTTAAAGCAGGTCACTGGGAGGCAATATAGTGAAGTTTAATGAAATTTTTGAAGAAATATTAGAAACTAATATGCCCGTTAAGGAACTATGAGAATGAAGCACAAAATTAAAAGCCATATTATTATTATATTTGGCGCCTCTGGGGATTTATCAAAACGTAAATTGATCCCCGCCATATACAGTTTATTTAAACAGAACTTATTATCTAAGCGACAACTTATTCTTGGTGCGGGGCGTAGTCATATTCCAGACGAAGTCTATCGACAGGGCACCTATGATTTTTTGATTGAGGAAAACCCAGATGAAGCTAGTGAAATTAAGGATTTTTGTAAGCACCTATTTTATCAAACACTAGATACTTCCGATGAAGCTGAGTACGTTAAAATAAAAGATCGGCTTTCAGTATTGAAAAAAGAATTTGATATTGACGCAAACTATTTGTTTTACCTTTCAACCCCCCCAAGTTTATATTATAAAATACCAGAAGCATTAGCAAAAGTAGGCTTAAATAACCGTGAGGATGGTTTTAAGCGCCTCATTATTGAAAAGCCGTTTGGCAACGATGAAGATTCAGCCAGAGACCTTAATAAACATTTATTAAAATATTATCGCGAGAAACAACTTTTTAGGATTGATCACTATTTTGGGAAAGAGACGGTTCAAAATCTTCTGGTTTTTCGATTTGCGAATGCCATATTTGAACCATTGTGGAACTCGAATCATATTGAAAATATTCAAATATTTGCGAACGAAAGGATCGGTATTGAAGACAGAGGTGGTTATTATGACCATGCCGGTGCGATTAAAGATATGGTGCAAAACCATTTACTGCAATTACTGTGTATTACCGCAATGGAGCCACCTGCAAATATGGATTCCTATTCCATACGTAATGAAACATTAAAGGTGTTGCAATCCACTCGTATTTATAAGACAGATGAAGAAATGAATGAAAATGTTGTGATTGGGCAGTATTTAGGGGGAGAGGGTGAAAACTCCTATCGAGAAGAGAATAATGTAGACCGTCAATCTCATACTGAAACTTATGCGGCAATTCGATTTTATATTGATAACTGGCGTTGGCATGATGTTCCATTTTATATCCGTACAGGAAAACGTTTAGAAAAACGTGTGTCGGAAGTTGTGATCAACTTTAAAAGCACGCCGCACCCATTTTTTTCAAAAACGCAGAAAAAAGAACATTATAAAAACCAATTGGTGATTCGTATTCAGCCAGATGAAGGAATCAAACTTACCTTTGCTGCAAAGGAACCTGGTACGGGGTTTAAAACACATCAAATGGACATGAGCTTCTTTTATTCTGATTTTGCAAACAAACAAATCCCTCCTGCTTATGAGCGTTTGATTTTAGATGCCTTGCTTGGAGATAATACTTTGTTTTCTCGTAATGATGCGGTTGAGGCGTGTTGGTCTATTGTTGATCCCATTATAAATTACGTATCAAATAATGCCACAGAGCGACTACATTTTTATGAAAGTGGTAGTCATGGACCTAAAGCGGCGGATAGATTGTTGGCAAAATCAGGACATAAATGGCGTAATCCAAAGTTCGCATTTGACCCCAAACCAAAATGTAAATAACTCAAATTTTATGTATTAACGTAGGAATTTAAAATAATGGACATTGTTAAATTTGATTACAGCAGAGATCTTGTAGAGCGTGTTATTGAAGATTTAATTACGCTTTCTCACTCTAAAAAAGAAGCGGTGCATATTGTGCTATCAGGAGGCTCTACGCCAAAGCAAATTTTTGAATTACTCGCGAATTCACATTATGCTACCAAGGTGAATTGGAAAAAATGTCATTTTTGGTGGGGTGATGAACGTTGTGTGCCGGCAGATGATCCTGAAAGTAATTATGGAGAGGCGAAAAAACTTTTATTTGATGTTTTACCTAATTTGTCTAGAGAAAACATCCACCCAATTGATGGTGTTATTAATCCAGATCAATCTACTATTTTCTATACTTCTGAAATTAGAAGGCATGTGGAAGTTGCCAATCATTTACCCATATTTGATTGGATTTGGTTGGGAATGGGGGATGATGGGCATACGGCGTCCCTTTTTGTCGATGGCGTGCCTTTGGATGATGATTGTTGGACGGCGGTAGCGCAGCACCCAGTGAGTAGGCAAAAACGAGTTACAATCACGATGAGTGTCATCAATGCTGCGAAACGAGTCACTTTTCTTGTGACAGGAAAAAGCAAAGCTGAAATGGTTGCGACGATATTAGAGAGCGGAAGTCATTATTTAACATATCCAGCAAAACATGTGGCACCGACAGATGGAGTGCTAGAATGGTATTTGGATCAGAGTTCGGGGAGGCTTTTAAGAGATCAATGAAAAGATGCTAACTCGGCTCCATACTCATCCACGTCTCTAAAATAATACAAGCGGCCATGGCGTCCACTTTCAGGTGTCTTGCCGTTTTGCCAGTCATGCTTTCAAGCCGCCAGCGAGCCTCACGAGTAGAAAGCTTTTCATCAACAAAATGAACAGGTTTGTTGACTCTGTTAGCAAGCTCTTCACCAAACGCTTGCGCGGCTTTAGTGCTATCGGTGAATTCACCGTGCATATCGACAGGTAGTCCGACAACAATCTCATTGGGTCGCCATTTTTTAATAATGTCTTCAATCTCTTTCCAGTTGGGCTTTCCATTGATGGACTTAATTGTGGTAACAGGAGAGGCGGTTCTTGTTAAGGTTTGCCCAGTGGCAATACCAATGCGGGCTTTACCATAATCAAAGGCAAGTATTTTTTTAAGCATGGCCGCTAAATCCGGCTAATTTGGAGACGTCTTTGATGCCAATACTTTTAAGTGCTTCAGTCCATTTTTGCTTTGGGTCTTCGTCAAAGATAATATCACAACTTGGAGGGGCATTTAACCATGAGCCTTCCTGTATTTCTTTTTCAAGTTGTCCTGCACTCCAGCCGGCATAGCCCAGCGTTACGATGGTATTATCAGGACCCTCATCTTCAGCGATGGCAACTAAAATATCTTTAGAGGTTGTGATAAAAAGTTCGCTGGATATTTGAATGGTGGATTGTAAGGGCTTGTCATGGTGTGAGTGTAGAATGAATCCATGCTCCGGCTCAACAGGGCCGCCCAAAAACAGTGGCATATTTTCAATAATAGCAGTGTCTTTTGGAAGTGTGATTTCTAGTTGAGTGAACAAATCACTTAGTTTTGGCTTGATTGGATAGGTCAATACTAAGCCCATAGCGCCATTTTGATCATGTTGACAGACATAGATAACGGACTCCTCAAAAGGTGCGCCTTTCAAGTTAGGCATTGCAATCAATAACTGGTTCGCAAATGTTGATGACATAATGTAGCATGTGGTTCTATCTATTTAATGATAATTGTGAGGGTTCAATGAAGGAAATTCAAGTTGTCGTTGGAATTATCCTTGATAATGACCACAAAGTTTTTCTGTCAAAACGTAAAGAGGGTAGCCACTTAGGTGGATTTTGGGAGTTTCCTGGCGGAAAAGTTGAGCCAGGAGAATCTTTGATGACAGCTCTAAAACGTGAGTTAAAAGAAGAAGTGGATATTGATGTAGATAGTTGTCAGCTATTTTCAGAAGAGCGTCATGTGGATAGTGAAAGGAATATTTGCTTGTCATTTTATCTTGTCAAAGACTTTACGGGTGTTGCTAAAGGAAATGAAGGTCAAAAAGCACAATGGATCGAACTTTCTAAATTAAATCCTAAGCAGATGCCTCCTGTGAATAAAGGCATGATTCAAAAGCTTAAGGCGACTATTTCACTTTAATTTTTTATCCTTAAGATGCATTTGTTTTTTATGTATAAATTTTACCATCGGAAAACGGTACAATCAGGTTCAAACATCTGGCTTGGCGGGTTTTTGACATTTCCCGCTTAGCTGAGTGTTTACTATAAAATTCCTCGCACATTTTTGCCGTGCAGGTTAAGCACCATCTCCACCTTTTAAAATCCAAACCAATATCTTTCTCTGTATCTGGTACTTTAACGGCTTAGACGTTGTGAGGCGTTTGTTATAGGGCACATATTAAGACGCTAAAACACGGCTCATGTAAAAATGTCTCAGAATGTATGATATATTTGACATAAGTATGCGTTGAGAAGTGACCCAAAAACTAGGGGTGGCTCAGTGTTAAATTAAAGCGTTTTTAGTTATTAGACTGGTGTTAAGATGCGCTATAATTAATAAACTTTATATCACGAAAAAATTCAATATGAGCTTTACAGATTTACAAATTAGCGAAAACATAGTGCAAGCGTTAGCTATAGCAAAAATACATACCCCTTCAAACATACAAAGGTTGGCTTATGAGTCTATATTAAAAGGTGATAATGTATGGCTTAAGTCACCAACAGGAAGTGGTAAAACATTAGCCTATATATTACCGCTACTTGA
>CAUZSH010000044.1:0-17179 GCA_963582935.1 Gammaproteobacteria bacterium | reverse complement strand
AGTCCAAAAATACTCTATTGAGCTTGAGGAATCATTTCGGAAGAAGCATAAACGCAAAGAACCCTATGTTAACTGGAGAATAGATGAAACGTATATAAAAATTAAAGGAATATGGTTCTATTTATATCCCGCAGTTGATAAGCATGGCGACACACTTGAGTTCATGCTTTCAGAGCATAGCGACGAAGAAAGTGCTTTTCATTTTTTACGTAAATGTATAGGCAATCATGGCCTTCCTAAGAAAATCACAATTGATAAAAGTGGCGCCAATGAAGCCGCTTTAATATTGCTTAATTGTTTCCTGTATTTGGAAGGTCTTTGGCCTCATATTTGGGTTGAAGATCGTCAAATAAAATACCTGAATAACATCATTGAGCAGGATCACCGCCACATTAAACGGCGAACCAACCCCATGCTTGGATTTAAATCTGTCGCGTCTGCTGAATCAACTATAGCTGGCTACGAATTAATAAATATGCTTCGAAAAGGTCAGCATGTTGATGCTGAGAATATGACTATTTTCGAACAATTCTACGGACTTGCTGCATAGTTGCGCCCACGACAGGTAAGTTTCGTCTTTTGTGCGCTACCTCTATGTTTTTGCGACAGAACCTAAAGACCTCACTTATTCGTAAGAGGCTATTGTGCCGCCCTTACCTCAACAAACTCAATTGCTTTTTGAATTCGTGCAAGTACACGGTTTTTCCCAATTAACTTCAGCGTAACGCCAATATCAGGGGATTGCCCAGCCCCTGTCACAGCAACTCGTAAAGGCATACCTACTTTTCCCATGCCGACCTCAAGCTCAGTTGCCACATCATTCAAAACGTTATGTAGCACTTCTTCATCTTGCCACTGAGCATCAGAAAAAGTATTCAGTTTTGTCAGCACCGCTTGCAAAGGCACCAATGCCACAGGACGAAGATGTTTCTTAGCCGCTTTAGCATCGAAATCTGTAAAGTCTTCATAAAAATATCGACTTTGTTCGGTAAGCTCTTTTAAGGTTTTAACCTTTTCTGCCATCACGGGGATTAACTCTACTAATGCAGGGCCATTTTCAACCATCAAACCGGCTTGATCAAAATTCCATTGTAAATGTTCCGCCACCTCAGTCGCAGGTAACTCACGCATATAATGCTGGTTCAGCCAATTTAGCTTTTCAGTATTAAAAGCAGACGCCGACGCATTGACATCTTTGAGATCGAAATAGCGGATCATCTCATCTTGAGTAAAGACTTCTTGATCTCCGTGAGACCAACCTAAACGAATTAAATAATTCACCAATGCTTGTGGCAAATAACCTTCATCACGATACTGCATCACACTCACCGCGCCATGACGCTTTGAAAGTTTTTTACCATCCTCACCCAAGATCATCGGTACATGTGCAAAGATAGGCAATTTTACACCCAATGCCTTATAAATATTAATCTGGCGAGGTGTATTGTTCACATGATCATCGCCACGAACCACATGAGTAATGCCCATATCTATATCATCTACAACAACGCAAAAGTTATAGGTCGGCACGCCATCTGTGCGTGCAATAATTAAATCATCCATTTCAATATTTGCCACACTAATCTGTCCCTTAATGGCATCATCCCAAGTGACAACGCCTTCAATAGGGTTTTTAAAACGAATCACATGTGGTTTAGTGACGTCTTGTTCACCCGCCTGAAGTGTACGGCAATGCCCATCATAACCAAGCTTTTCTTTATTTTCAGTTTGTGTTTCACGCAAATGGTCGAGTCGCTCTTTAGAGCAATAACAACGATAAGCCTTCTCTTCATCTACTAATTTTTGCACCACTTCTTTATAACGATCAAAGCGTTTGGTTTGAAAATATGGACCTTCATCTTCTTTTAAACCAATCCAATCCATCCCATCCAAGATTGCCTGTACCGCCTCAGGGGTTGAGCGTTCAAGATCGGTGTCTTCAATTCTTAATACAAATTCGCCACCCATTTTTTTTGCATACATCCATGAAAAAAGTGCGGTTCGAGCGCCTCCCAAATGTAAGTATCCTGTCGGGCTAGGGGCAAATCTTGTTTTGACTTTCATCGTTCGTTATCCAAAATAATATAAGATGTGAGAAGTTTATCTGAAATCAGTTTTTGATCACAGGGTAAGTTTCATTTTTATGATTAATTTTTGACTTACGGCATATATACCCTTTTTGCAGATTTATATCGATCGTAAAACATACTATCCTTAACTCTAATGGTTTATACATTGGAGTGCCCAATGAGGCGATTACCAAGACTGATTTTATCTTTATTCTTTATTTGCTTCACGGTGATTGGATTTTTTTATCTTTTTCAGCGCCAACTTCTTTACTTGCCTCAATCAGGAGATATTAATCCAGCAAATTCAGGCTTACCCAATGTTCAATTAATCCAATTACAAACACAAGATGGCTTATCTCTGAACTCTTGGTATGCGCCTGCTCGAAGCCAGAATATGCCAACCATTATTTATTTTCATGGCAATGCAGGACATATTAGCCATGGCGCCTGGCTCATTCAAGAATATACCAAAGCTGGGTATGGCATGTTCATATTAGGATATCGTGGTTTCAGTAATAACAAAGGTCAACCAACAGAAGCTGGCCTATATATTGATGCAAGGACTGCTATTCTCTATCTTAATGACCATACCGCTCCCATGCATTGTATTGTCTTGTTTGGTGAGTCATTGGGCACAGGAATTGCCGTACAGATGGCAACTGAATTTCCAGTCGGTGCTGTTATTTTACAGTCTCCTTATACTTCCATCACGGATGTCGGGCAGACACATTATCCCTTTCTACCGGTGAGTTGGCTGCTAGAAGATCGTTATGAATCCATAAAAAAAATTCACAACCTTCAAGCACCATTATTTATTTTTCATGGCGAACAAGATAAGACAGTTCCTGTTGAACTCGGAAAGCAGCTATATGCCAGCGCACCTGAACCTAAGACACTAAAGATCTACCCAAATATCGGACATAATGGTTTTCCCAATGCTTCAGTTGCCGTCATGCATTTTTTGAAAAAACATCGTATATGCTCAAAATATATAAACTAATCCAAAGTGCCAATGTTACACATAGCACCAAGAATCCGTGTTCTCTAAAATTTTACGCAATAATCGATTATTCAGTGTGTGACCTGATTTGTAGCAATTAAAGTGTCCTTGAATCGCACCCGCCACATAAAAATCCCCAATAGAATCAAGTAGTTTATGTTTGACGAACTCATCTTTATAACGAAGACCGCCCTCATTCATCACCCCCTCATCACTAATCCCAACGGCATTGTCTAAAGATGCCCCTTTTGCAAGGTTATTCGCATGGAGATAATCTAGTTGCTCAATAAAGCCAAAAGTGCGGGCACTGGCAACTTCCTTTTCATAAAAATCATAACTCCCATCAAATTCAACCACAGAAGGTGTTGCGGCAATAACAGGATGATCCCATTGGATTTCAAAACGATAGCTTGTTTTATCTGAAGGTCCCACCTCGGCAAATTTATCTTCATCTTCCACCCGAATAAGTTTAAGGATTTTAATGATTTTACGTTTTTGTGCTTGAGCAGTCGTACCCACCGCTTGAATTAGCTTCAAAAAAGGTGTTGAGCTACCATCCATAACGGGCACTTCTGGTGCATTGATCTCAACAATAGCATTATCTATTTTCAACATACAAAAGGCAGACATTAAATGCTCAATCGTGGCAACTTGGTCTTTGCCATTCGTGAGTAATGTACACATCACCGCTTCATGAACACCCAAAACTTGTACCGGAATATCCACCGCAGGCACCAAGTCCACCCGTCTAAAAACAATACCTGTATCTACTGCCGCAGGCTTTAAGGTCATACTCACATCCCTCCCAGAATGCAGGCCAATCCCTACAATTTTAATTTCATCGGCTAAAGTATGTTGTTGTGTCATTTGCGATCCATCTATACAGCATTTTAATAAACCATAGTATAAGGGGTCTCTATGTATCTTACAAATTTTGCCAACAATTTTGATTTCATAAATCTTCTATTTCAGCAGAATATCCTTTTAAATAGTGTTACTTGCAAAAAATTCAGGTAAAGTGTGCGCAATATATACAGTTTTTCTTAAATAACTACTTTTACAGGGAGAAAAGTGATGCAAAAGCTCACTCCAGAAGGACAACAAACTATTAATAATATTGCCCAACGTTATGGTATCAGCGCTGAATCCGTCAGCACAGTGCTTAATGCTGTCTCTAATGGTGGCGGAACTGCAGCACAGTTCTATTGCCCAGAGCTTGGCGGTGGCGCACAATGGATGCAAGGTGGCATGACAATGGTGGGGGATATGTTTAATTATGGTTTGAAATCAACGGTAGACAACCTATGTAGTGAACTGTCTACGCTACTTGCCAATCAACCTATTTACACCCCCAACCAACCCTCATCACAGCCACCTGTTAGCTTATTTGTTCCAGAAGCAAATGGCGCAAGTTTTGGCAATTGGTGGCCGGCAGATTTAGGCTCACCTAATTCAACAGGTGGTCAAAATAACCTGCGTTATGCTTACTTTGGCAATGCAAGAAGACTTGCTGTTGATCTGAATGGTGATATTACCATCTATGACACGCTAGACAACCAAATCGGCGGCGTCTCACAACAGCAAGGCTATGGCGCTTCTTTTACTTTCACCAGCCAATATGGTGTTGTGTCTGTGGAAAACCTACCCATTATTTCTCATAATGGTGTGGCATCTGTTACTCCAGAGCCTATCATTGAAGCCCCGATCGTAACGCCAGAAGTTTATCAAGAACCTGTTGTAGAACAACAACCTAGTCAAATGACTCAAGAAATTAAGGTCAGTCCTACTGTATCGACAAATAGCGCTCAAGAGAATGACATCATTGACATGATTCAAAGCCTTGCCAAACTAAAAGATATGGGCATCCTTACAGACGAAGAGTTTTCTTCTAAAAAAACTGAGCTACTTAGTAAGATCTAATGGCGCTTAAGTCGCCTCAATGTTGACGCTATTGCTGCCCACTACCACCAAAGTAATAGGTCACACCACCATCTACCATGCTGACCGTTGGTGTTTGACTACCAAGCGCCTGAATAAGGCGATAATTTGCCGTCAATGATAAATTACGGCTTAAGTTAAATCTCATCCCAGCACCAATCTCCGCACCTACACTATTCCCACTTAAATGCGTATAGCCTGCACCAATCATCAGATAAGGGGTTAAGAAGTGTGATAATGGATACATAAATAAACTTTCAGCCATCACAAAACCATTATCATGACCACCCGCCATACCAACAAGTTGGAATGCGCTATAAGCACTTTGCTGTGACCCCACCACTAAGCTTGTGGTTACCCCATTTTTACCACCATTTGCATGCACGATTCCACCAAAGTTCGCACCGACATAATAACCATTTTGGTTATCTGCCACCGCCATTGATGTTGCACCCAATGAGATTGCCATCACGAGAAGGCACTTATTTCTTAAATTTGTGTTATTGTGTTTCATGTCAACTTCCTTTCTTATTGATTGATATAGAGTTATTTATGGGTCAGTAAAACATTTTATATGCTAAAATGTTATAAAAACAAGCCAGCCAAGTATTAATCTATTCTATATCCGTGACTGACGCCTTAATAAATATAGCGTAACTAAAAGCAAACTTACAAATAAAAATACCCCGCCAACCGCAATTGGAAGTTTCACTGAAATCGATGTTAGTCCACCCATCATAATATCATTGATAAACCAAGCAAGCCCAAAGCCGGCACCCGCACCACCCATTGCTTTACCCTGCTCTTTCTCTGATACCGACGATGAAATGATTGTCAGTAAAGCGGTATAACATATTAACTGAGCAGCTGAAGCAACGCTGCCAATAATCCATTGATAAATTAAATTTTCTAATAAACTAATCAATATCAGCCCACCGCCACAAATAAATGCAAAAACAATATAAGCACTCCCTACGGAAAATCTTTTAAAAATTTTAGGTTGAATAAATATACTACACAGTGCCACAGAAAGACCCGTCATTGCATAGAAAATCCCAATCGTACTGGTACTGTACCCATACATTTGATCTAAAAATAAAGCGATTCCCTGTCCAAAGAACCCCCATCCACATTGCATAAATAAATAAATAAATGATACCAATAAAGACAACCCGCTTATCAGTCAACAAGAATGTAACCGTTTTTAGTAAAGAAGATAATTTTATCGCCAGTTCTGGATGTTTGGCTCGATCCCATTTCATTAAAAATAAAATACAAAGTGCATTGATAAATGATATCGCCATCGCAAACCAAAAAGGTGTGGTAATACTCCAACCAAAATAAGCATTTGTGGTAATACTGGTGATAATGGGACCAATCATAAATCCCAAGGATGCCGCCATCGCAATAAAGCCCAGATTACGCGCTTTATTTTGCTTTGTACTTGCATCAATTACGGTTGCCTGTGCAATCTCAAACGCACCCCCCACAATACCACTCATCAATCGACTCAATACGAAGATGACATAGGAGCCCACATAAATAGAGAAACCAGAAATTGCATAAGAACCCGCCGTTAAAAATAAAGCAATTAACAATATCTTTTTTCGACCAAACTTATCTGAAAGTTCACCTAAAATAGGTCCACCCAAAATCAATCCTAATGGCCATGCAGCAAGCCCTATGGCATAGCCCCAATTTTGCATATGCGTACTGCCTAAAACAAAAACAGTCGTATCGCCAAAAAAAAGCGCTGGCATAATGGGGAAAACTAAACCCACGCCCATTATATCAATAATAATCGTCAAGATTAGGATATGAACAATCCAAGGGTGTTTTGATTCATTTGTCATAGATATACTCGATACAACTTAGCTTTTCTTTTTCTCACTGATAAAAAAAGTAATGTCTGCACTAAAAACTTGTTCACCCTCAGGATTTTTAATAATAACGGGAAAAATAACATCTCCAGGAATGATCAATGCTGGGTCAAATTCACAAACCCCCACTAATTTCCCTTTTGCTTTTTTCTCATACCGCACCGTCATGCCTTTTGGAATCCAGCGCAAATGCTTGGGCATACTCGCATCAACGGCCAATCCGCCGCACACTTCCGCCAGATTGCACATGGCAATCGCATGAACCGTTCCGATATGATTACGCACCTTTTTACGATCTTGCATAGAGGCTTCGCAATAACCTACTCTTAGATCCACAAAACGAGGTTTAATTGACGTAAAATAAGGTGCCGCTCGCGAAACAAGAATGCTAAAGATGGTTTTTCCCGCAGGGTATTTTTTAAGTTTATTGAATAATTTGACTGTTTTCATATTGGATCTAATCGCGACAAAGAGAGGATCAGACTATAGCATGATTTTACATATTCATACAGCATCCACCTCTAATGTGGCTGTGTGACGGAACTCACAAAACAATGGATCAAATTTCAACCATAAGCTGAGAGCCACGAAGCACTGGGTATCCAGCGATATAATGTTGGTATAGAAACTCCTAAACCTTTAGCTACACCCTTAAGAAGAGCACCAGATGACAAAAGCTTCTTAGCTGACTCAAGTTTACCGTTCGTCATTTTCCTTTTTCGACCACCTGTACGACCCTGCAACTTGGCAGCCTTCAATCCTGTACATGTTCGTTCAGTAATTAATGCTCTTTCCATTTGAACTATGCTTGCCATCATATGAGGCATATTACTCGGTCTCCCATTAGGCATCCATGATTTTGGGGGGGCTTCCACATACCCCACTAATGGACACCACCTAACCCAGGCATTAACCCACTCAAGCCATTTCCTAACATTTGAAAAGCCATTGCCATCAAAACAAGCCCCATAATTCTCGTTGTGATTTTAATGCCATTTACTCCCACGATACGATTAATCTGGCTAGAGTAATGAAAGCAAATAAATAAGATTAGGGCAATCACGGCACACATCACACTGGTCACCACTCGATCCATAAAAGTGTGTAGTGTCTGCGAATGAATAATGATAGTCGTAATGGCACCTGGTCCAGCTACAATCGGAATGGCAATTGGCACAACCGCAATAGAGTCCTTTTCTTCAGCTGCCTGCTTCTCTGCTTCTGTAAAGTGCATACTGCAGTCTTTGTGTGCAGTTTTCCCACCTTCTCCACGAATCATGGATAAACCTAGTAAAATAATGACGAGCGCGCCTGCTGATTCAAATGCAGCTGGTGTAATACCAAAGAAACTTAATATTAATGTGCCACCCCAAGTGACAATCAATAGAATCACAAAAATAGCAATACCTGCCTGTTTGGCTGTGCGCTTACGTTTATTTTCTGAGTAATCTGATGCCAAGCCAATAAAAATAGCAAGATTTCCCAAAGGGTTTGTAATGGCAAGAAGCGCCACAAAGAAGGTAATAAATAACGAAATTTCCATATTTAACATGAATGTCCAAGTGATCATAAATTCAGTTTAGGAAAAATCCATCGGTTGTCAAGAAGCAAGCTTTTAATAAATTAATGTGTGTTGGCAAAACACTTTGCGAAACGTGGTTACTCATATTATTCACCTGATATGATGATGACGCCATAAAAAACACCATCCCCAAAACAGCCGCAAAGGCGAGCGATGGTAAAAACTTGCTTTCTTTTCTCATCTCAAATACTCCTATCCATCAAATAAATTTTAATTATTTATTATTTCATCATCGCGATGGTATAGGCTTGGACTACGCTACTCCGAGAATTTTCACCTCGAAACAATACTTTTGAGAAACTCTCAATATAAAGGTTAAAACCATTTTTAATCGCACGGATTAAACTAAATTTTGATTCTGCCTTTGATGTTAAAACCCTAAAATTACTCGAATATGTGTTAAATGTTATCATCTCCATTCTCCCTTTTGATCAACTTGGAAACATTACACGTAATTATTATTTTTATTGCAACACATTTATTATTAAAATTACTTTTCTGTAATAAACTAGAATGCTTTAGGCTGTAATTTCCACCACTTGTGCCATAAGAGTGCTTGCAGTTCAGGTCATTTCTTTTACAATAATAGGTTAGATGCAGATGCAATAAAATGAAAAATCCATGGCAAAAATCCAAGCAGTACGCGGAATGAATGATATTCTGCCTTCAGAAACGCCCGATTGGCAATATTTTGAAACGACCGTTAGCAATCTTTTAACTTCCTACCAGTATCAAGAGATTCGCCTCCCCATTCTGGAAAAAGGAGAATTATTTCACCGAGGCGTTGGAGAAGGTACCGATATTGTTGAAAAAGAAACTTACGATTTCAATGACCGTAATGGTGAACCACTCACCATGCGACCAGAAGGTACGGCAGGATGTGTGAGAGCCGCCATTCAACATGGTATGCTTCGAGATCAAGTACAGAAACTATGGTATATGGGTCCCATGTTCCGCCACGAACGCCCCCAAAAAGGTCGCTACCGCCAATTTTATCAGCTTGGTGTTGAAATCTATGGCATTAAAAATATTCGAATTGAAGCCGAACTTCTTGCGCTATCTTGGCGTTTATGGCAAAAACTGGGTTTAAGCAAACACGTCAAGCTTGAGGTCAACAATCTTGGAACCATGGAAAATAGAGAAAGCTTTAAAACAGCTTTGGTCAGCTACTTAGAACCACTTAAAGATCAGCTAGATGAAGATAGTCAAAGACGACTATATAAAAACCCCCTGCGTATTTTGGATACGAAAAATAAAACAACCAAAGCCTTATTGATAGATGCACCAAGATTAAGCAATTATATTGATCATGATATTACTGAAAATTTTACGCTTTTGATTCAACATTTAAAATCACTAGGGATGCCTGTTGAAGTAAACCCTTTCTTAGTCCGAGGTTTGGATTATTATTCTCACACTGTTTTTGAATGGACCACTGATGCCTTAGGCGCTCAAGGAACCATTTGTGCGGGAGGCCGTTACAATACACTTGTAGAGCAATTAGGGGGACCTGCAACGCCTGCTGTTGGCTTTGCAATGGGCATTGAACGTATTTTATTACTCATGAGACAGTTTGATACATTGCCCGAGTCTCAAATGCAACCCGATGTCTATATCATTAGTGCAGGAGAGACCTCACAGTGGTACGCATTAAGCTTGTCTGAACAACTTCGTTCAACACTGCCGTCTATCTCATTTGAAATCAACACCCAAGGCGGAAGCTTTAAATCACAATTTAAAAAAGCGGATAGGTCTGGGTCAAGACTGGCTATTATTATCGGTGAAAATGAACTAGAGCAAGAGATTTATAATTTAAAATATCTTCAAGGTGACAAGGATCCTGAGCAGATCAAAACATCTATGCTTATAGAGCATCTTCAGAGGTATTTTTCCTGAATATCTAGACTCTTGAATGAGACCAAGCACACCAACAGCAATGAGAGCGCCTTATGGAACACCAAGCACGAAACACAAAACAAAGAATCATTATTGCAATCACTGGCGCGTCTGGCACTCAATATGCCATTCAGCTCATCAAGCTCCTAAAAACAAAGCCGATTGAAATCCACTTAATTATCTCTGATGCGGCAAAACTGACGGCAAATTATGAAGTCAACATGCCTATTAAAGAAATCGAAGCATTAGCCGATGTGGTTTATAGCAATAAAAGCATCTGGGCAAATATTGCTTCTGGTTCCTTTAAAACCATGGGTATGATTATTATTCCTTGCTCCATTAAAACCATGTCGCAAATAGCTTATAGTATTGGTGATAGTCTAATTTCTCGTGCGGCAGATGTTTGTTTAAAAGAACAACGCAAAGTCATCCTCGTGGTGCGTGAAGCTCCTCACCATGCGGGTCATCTTGAGTCCATGTTAAAGCTTGCCAATATGGGTGCCATTATTTTCCCACCTGTTCCAGCCCTGTATGCAATGCCAAAAAATATCGAAGAAATGATTGATCATACTGTTGGGCGTATTTTAGATGTCTTTGGCATCGACAATGATTGGATGCCCGCTTGGAATCAAAGCCAAATTACCAATAAACCCGCTAAACACTAACTGGATCGCCCTTTAAACTTGAGTTTAAAGCATATTTTTGAAAATGGGCTATAAAAGTCTCCTGCGCTTTCTCCTCTGTAAAGATGGCTAAATGCCCCCCTTCCACAAATAATTCGTGATAATATTTATCAGAAACTAAGCTCAATAAAGCCTTTGAAGAATCAGGCACCACAAGCCGATCATAACGCGCCATGCAATTTAAAATTGGTACTTCAATGCGATCTAAGTCAATCCTCACTCCTGCTATTTCAGGGCTTTTTTGCATCATCACATTTTCCTGAAAAAAAATCTGATTATATGTTGAGACCAAGGGTGCCGACAGATGTGCCGTTTGGTTCAACCAACCATCTATCTTTAAAAAATGTTCTGTCGAATGTGACATTACCGCAGCAAAGGGGCGGCCATAGATTTGTTTTACTGGAGAAAGCATATTAAAAAAAGTTTGGATTAACTCTCCAGGAATAACATTCGAGATAATGCTGGCTGGCAGCTTTGCAGTGCCATACTGATTGAGTAAACTTAAGCTTGAGTTGGCATCAATCGGCGCCATCAATAGGGAGAGTGACGCAATATCTTTCGCCTGTGTCGCACCGGCGTAGGACAATGCAAAATTTCCACCCTGGCAAACACCGATAAGGTGTGACTTCAGTCCATCTAATTGTTGAATATGCTTTACCGAGCCCGCTATTTGCTGATACAAATAATCTGATAAGGTTGCCGAATCAGGTTGAGGTAACTTCCAATCTAATAAATAAACCGTCAAACCCAACTGGTTTAATGACTGAATCAGAGAGCAGGTTTCCGAAAAGTCTAAAATCGTAGAATGATTAACCCATGAATAAACGATTAAAACGCTTTCTCCTTTGGCACCATTGGGGGGTTTATACTGGTATAAAGTGGAAATTTCATTTTCGTTAAGCGATACCCTCTCACATTGGTGTAAGCCATGATCATAGTCTTTAACCTGATTTTTCGCAGCCTCAAAACATTTTGCAACCGATCCTAATTCTTGCTGAATACTTGCCCAGTCAATCATCTGTTTATCCTTTCAAGGACTCTAATGATTCCCATAATTCATAGATTTCAATCAACGTTGATTCCTTTGATTCTAGTGCAACTTGTGCAGTTTTAATCGTATCAGCATCTTGTTGATAGAAATCAGCTGCCGACATCTCAACGGTTAATTGTTCAATCTCAGACTCTAATACGTCAATTTCCTTTGGCAAGGATTCTAGCTGTTGCTTTTGTGCATAGCTTAATTTTTGACTCAATTTTTCTTTTGTACTCGTCGCTTTAGCTAATTTTTGCTTTTTTCCACCACCCGCATCCAATAGTGCTCGTTGGCGCAACCAATCTTCATAGCCCCCCACATACTCTTCTAGCTTCCCAGATTTCTCAAAAACAATGGTGCTGGTCACGATATTGTCGATAAAAGCTCGATCATGACTGACCAAAAGTATGGTGCCTTTATAATTCATCAGCATTGCTTCCAAGATTTCGAGTGTTTCAATATCCAAATCATTGGTTGGCTCATCTAGCACTAAAACATTACTTGGCTTGCTCAGTACTTTTGCTAGCAATACTCTATTTCGTTCACCACCAGACAGCGCAGACACTGGCGTTCTAGCTCGCTCAGGCGTAAATAAGAAGTCTTGTAAATAGGAAAGGATATGCTTTTTAATCCCATTTAATTCAATAAACTCACTGCCCTCGGCCACATTATCTTGAATAGAAAGCTTATCATCCAGCTGATTTCGAAGCTGATCAAAATAAGCAATCTCCAGATTTGTTCCCAGCTCTACTATGCCCTCAGCGGGTCTGAGTTTGCCTAACAATGCATTTAATAAGGTACTCTTACCGCAACCATTTGGGCCTAAAAGCCCTATTTTATCCCCACGCCAAATTTCCATTGAAAAGTTTTTATAAATCCATTTTTCTTCATTCGGGTATTTAAAACTAATGTTTTTCGCTTCCAATACGCGTTTACCTGAACGTTCAGAAGAAGATGCGGCAATCTTTGCTGATCCCTGTTGGCTCCGACGTGCTTGGCGCTCATTACGCATTTTTTCTAATGATCGTACACGCCCCTCATTTCGAGTACGCCTTGCCTTAACACCTTGACGAATCCAGACCTCTTCGAGCGCCAGCTTCTTATCAAACAAAGCATTTTGTTGTGATTCCGCATGTAGCTCATTTTCTTTATGAATTAAGAAATTTTGGTATGTTCCTGCAAAGCTGATGAGTTTTCCACGATCGATCTCAACAATACGCGTCGCAATTTTTTGTAAGAAAGCACGATCATGGCTAATAAATAAGATACTGCCTTGGTATTCTGGTAAAAATTTCTCTAGCCACTGAATCGCTTCAATATCTAAATGGTTTGTCGGTTCATCTAACAACAAAAGATCGGGCTCACACACCAATGCTTTTGCCAATAAGACTCGACGTTTTAGCCCACCTGAAAGCGCTGAAAATGCCATATTGCCATCTAAATTTAATTTAGAAATAACAGTATGTGCTTCATTTTGAATACTCCAGGCATTCAGTTGCTCGATTTTTTCCTGTAGCACACCCATCTTTTCAAAATCATCATCCTGCAAATCTTCTTTTTGTAGCAAGGTCTCATATTTTAAAACGACTTCACCCGCTTCTCCTAATCCAGATAAAACCACTTCAAACACAGAGCCTGAGGTATCACATGGCACTTCTTGTTGAAGCGTATAAATTTTAATTCCTTGCTCACGAATGACTTCGCCTGAGTCTGCAAGAATCTCACCTTGAACCATTTTCAACAATGAACTTTTCCCAGCACCATTACGACCAATCAAACAAACACGCTCGCCTCGTTCAATATTAAAATCTGTCTGATCTAATAGTGGGTGTCGCCCAAAGCTTAAACTTACATTCCGAAAGGTTACCAGTGCCATAATTGTTTTCTTACGCTCAAATAATGCCCTACATCTTACTGGAGTTCGCCAGATTCAGCCAGTGATTTAAATGCATCGTACATCTTTTGGCTTATTCCGATAGGTAAGCTTCTTGATATCCGCAATATTAAACCCTGGTGATTCCACGATAATATGTCGTTTGGTAATGTCATTAAAGTGTGCCTGATAGTGTACGGAACTTTTTAATGCAATTACGCGATAATCAGTAAAGTCCACACCTAAATGTAAAAACATCTCTTGGTCTGCAGCTTGAACTTTTCGGCTAGAAATCACCACATGTACGCCATTTATTTCCAACAAAGCCATCAAGCCCAAATCCATTTTCATATTGTAGTAAAATGGCCCCGTTGCTGTGAACTTTCCATTGGATAATTGAAGCACGGTAAATTTACCCTCAATAGGATCACAGCCATCGGTAAAAACCTTAGCACCTAAGGATAGAGAGACTTTTTTCCCAATGCCTGCCTGATGTGCCAATAAAGCTGATTCAGGGTCACACAATAACCCCAAAATACTCTGTGATAATGATTGATCCAGCATTGCCTTCAATAGCCCCGTGGTATCTGATGAAGCGCCACAACCAGAATTATCTTGCGTATCCACCAAAATAATTTTATCCATAACTCTGGCATTATTAGCTATCTCCACCGCTTTTGTTGCCGAGAAGAATATAGATTGAAATACCTTTTCTTGTTCTAAGAAATATTGCACCCATTCATTTAGCCCCAGAAGTGCCTTTTTTTGAGTCGCGGCATATACAATGATGGCAGGTCCAACTTCTCGAACATCTGCCAACGGAAAACCAAGTGTCACAGAAATACTCACATCCTGTGCATGTTCATATTCGGCAATCCTTTGAAACAGGCTTAAACAAGGTTCTGACAAAGTAGATTGCGCAGTCATAGGTACAAGGTAGGGCAATTTTTTAAAGGCTTTAAATGGGGGCTTTTGCGCTTCCCTTATATCTTGTAATGCTCGGTATGCCTGTTGCCCTACTTGATACATATCCACATGCGGATAGGTTCTATAGCCAATAATTTGATCCGTTAACTCCACCATTTTTTTAGAAATATTTGCATGGAAATCAACATTAATCACAATCGGTGTATTTGGAAAATATTGTCGAATACTGGTTAGTAAATTGCCCTCTGTATCTTCCAATCCTTCTGAAACCATCGCACCATGTAAGTCTAGGTAAATAGCCTCAACATCCTCAAGCCCCTTTAGCCCTTGAACAATTTCATTTTTAATTTGCTCAAAAGCAGGTTGCGCTACTGTGCCTGAAGGTGATGCGAAACACCAAATAAGTGGTAATAACTCCGCCTCAGAATGCATTGCCTCGGCAATAAAACCCGCAATAGGAATGGCTTTATCACGCATCCCCTTAATAATGTCATCTCCATATAACATCTTGGGCCAACTATCTGCCATGACAAAATCATTGTAAGTCGTTTTAACTGTCGAAAAGGTATTTGTTTCGTGTAGGAACCCCGCAATCGCGACCCTCACCCTTTAACCCTTCAATGCTTGTAAATATAACACTTTAACACTTTCAATATCCATTGGGCGAGGGTTTGAAGGCGTAGAACCATCTGCCATAGCTTGCCTTACCACCTCTGTAGCTTGTGTATCATCTACTTGCAACTCTGATAGAGTTTTAGGAATTCCTAAGGATTCATTTAATGCTTTAACCCAAACAATCACACCATCTAAGGATTGATCTTCCAGATCGAGATACTGCGCCAAACGGCTCATTTTATCTTCAATGTAATCTCGGTTGTATTCCAAAACATAGGGCATAAAAATCGCATTCAACAAACCATGATGCACACCATAAATTGCACCCACAGGATGTGAAAGAGAGTGAATCGCGCCCAACCCCTTTTGAAATGCCGTAGAACCCATGGTGGCTGCCGCCATCAAATAACTTCGTGCCTCTATATTTTCACCATCCTGAAAGGCGACTGGAAGCCATTTTTTAATCAACCGCATCCCCTCCAAAGCAATGCCATCTGCCATGGGATGGAACCCTGGGGCACAGAAAGCTTCGAGATTGTGTGCTAGCGCATCCATACCCGTAGTTGCCGTAATAAATGGTGGCACACCCTGTGTTAACACAGGATCACAAATCACTAGGCTTGGGAGCATTTTAGGGTGCGAGATAATACGCTTTGAGTGTGTTTCTTCATCCACAATCAATGCTGCCCGACTCACTTCCGAACCTGTCCCTGAAGTCGTCGGTATCGCAATAATTGAGGGCACGGTTTTGGCATTAACTCGCAGCCAATTATCGTCCTTATCTTCAAAATCTGCCCATGAATGTGTTTGCCCCACCATTAAAGCAATCGTTTTACCTGCGTCCATGGCACTGCCACCACCAAAAGCAATTACACCATCGTGTCCACCGTTATTATAAACAGCTAAACCATCCATAATGTTTTTACCCGTTGGGTTCGCTTGAATATCGAAGAATAACCCTGTGGGCATTCCCTGTTGTCCATTGGTTTGGGTTGCGTTCTTCACCATGTCAAATCTTGCCAGCGTAGGGTCTGTGACCAGTAATGGTTTATGAATATTTAAGCTTTGACATAAATCATACAAATGCTCTATTTTGCCACATCCAAAATGAATTTCTGTTGGGTAGTTCCACTTGCTGTCAAAATACTTAGACATCGTAAGCTCCTCTTATTATGCGCGTATATGAATAGACTTAGGTCGTGTAAAAGCATCAAACCCTAGCACGGACAAGCTACAGCCAATACCCGTGTCTTTAACCCCAGTCCAAGCGAGCGCTGGATCCAAATAGTCACAACGATTGACAAAACAAGTACCCGTTTCAACCTCAGCACAAAGGCGCTCAGCTTTTGTGATATCTTTACTCCAAATAGAAGCTGTTAACCCATAGCTTGAGTCATTCATTAACGCAATAGCTTCTTCGTCTGAAGAAACGGACATAATCCCTACAACTGGTCCAAAATTTTCCTCAGTCATCAAAGACATTTGATGATTTACATCCATTAAAACTTGCGGTGCTAAGTAATTTTTTTGAAACCCCTCAACATTAAAATCTGTCTCCGAGATCAATGTTTTCGCGCCTAATTTTATGGCTTCTCCTATTTGTTCACGCACAAAATCAGCGGCTGAAACCTTAACAAGCGGCCCTAATGTGGTCTGGCTTTGTCTTGGATCACCAAGAATTAA
>CAUZSH010000043.1:0-18119 GCA_963582935.1 Gammaproteobacteria bacterium | reverse complement strand
GTTTTTTGGAAGATCGGTACGGAGGTGGGCGTCTGAGGCAAAACCATCTGCGAGGGTAGTGATTCGATTTTGGCAGGAGCCAAAATCTTCTATGAACGACCGAGCAACACGCGAGAATTTTGAGTACATTCATTAGGCACACATGTTAGGTTTCCCGAACTGTTAGGATAATTTACTTTATATTTATAGTTATTTCCAGAACCATCCTTTCCAAGAAAATAGAAGACAGGCAAAAATGCCGGAGGACTAGAAGTTGAAGTTTTATATCCAAGCAAAGAGGTATTATCGTTTAAAAAAGTATTCGTTATATTCAATGTATTATCAGAAATAATTCCTGCTGATTTACAATTATTATAAGCACTATCACACATATCGACACTGGTAAGAGAAGTTGTAAGCCCATTATAGGTTTGAATTGTATTTTGGCTTAAAGATAGATTACTTGGAGGGAAAGTAAAAGTAATTGTTGCGGGTAATGCTGTCTCTGTCACTGTATAGATGTAAGTGGGATCAGTCGTATTGCTTGCAATAAATGATATAGTCATCTGCGTATTGTGGTTGGTCGGGTAGTAACCACCGCCTCCGCTATAGCTCGAATAACCACTAGACGTGCTACTATCACTGCTGTCTGAATCCTTACTATCGCTTTGATCATCTGTAGATGGATTGTCTTTATTGGTGCCACTATTGCTGGAAGTGTCAGATTTTATAGGTGATCGAAAATTATTTGCTCGTTTCTGTGGAATGGGTCTTGGGGCGCCACCTGCAAAAAATATGGCACTGGACATGGCTTTTCTGTCCATAGGGGTAAGTAAGGTTGGTGGTTTTTGATCTACTTTAGGTCTCGGTCTGACCTCTGCCTTTGATGCTTTTTTTGGGTTTTCTTTTGTATAGGCATCCACTTCAGTTTGTAACTGTTTATTCTGAGTTTCAATATTTTTCAAGATCGCTATAAGATCTGCGGTTTGTTGTTGGTAAGCTTCATTTGCAGCATGGCTGGGAATGCAGATTAAGATAAAAACCAAACTGAGGAGTTGTTTCACAAGTATTTCCCATTTTTATTCCCTATTTGATAGTGTAATCAGAACTTGATTTTTTATCAAAGTGTTAGCGATTTATATTTCTAGGCTTAAAGACTGTTGAGCAACATTTTAATTGGTGAAAGCGCAGTAGCTGTTTGAAATACAGGGAAATTATTTTTCTGTAGTTTTTTTAATAGACAAAGAGAAAGGTTGTTTTTGATCAAAAATGGCTTTAATTTTTCAATGCTTAGTGGCTGTGGTAATGTGCGTGCAATATCCGCTTCTTTTTTGGCAAGCTGGACAAGGCTTTGGCAGGCAGTGTTCGTTTGTTGTTCGATGGATTGCTTATAATCTTCTGTTGCAATTATCGTTATATCAGATAGTGGAATGCTGTGAATATCTCGTTGGAGATGGTGTGGTAGCTGATGAATGCGGCGAATAATTTCATTAGATCTGGTTAAATGCGCTAGTACAGCGATAGTTTTTTCATCTAGCGTTTTTTGATCGAGGCAAATTTTTGCTTTGATCATTTCTATCGGCAGATAGGTTTGATCTATAAAATCAATCAGCGCTTGATGATTTTCAAAATCTTGTCCAAAAAGGAGTGTTTGATTCTGTTGAATAAATTGGTTTAATGTTTGTCCTTCAATTTGATATTTATCGGTCAGAGGCAGTAGAGATTTTGCAATGGGGTGTGATGGGCTATTGCTATAAATCTGGTCGATTTCTGTTTGCCACCATTGTAATTTCTGGGCTGAAATAGCGGCTTCTGCATAGCGTTCAGCGGTATTCATGACTTGAAACTGAAAGTTTTCCAGTGTCATGATGTCGCTTAATGTATTCACACCAAGTTTACGATAGCAATAGTAAAGAAAGCTGCCTGTTGGCGGTGCTTTTGGGGTTTGTTTTAGGTCGATTATATAAGCCATTTTTTCAAGCCAAGTAAAGTTGATACAACGCCATCATGTGGCCAGTCTTTAAAGTTGTTGGGTACATATCCGTATTGGGCAATGACGGCAATCATATTGGCAGCTTTTGCTGCCAGCATATCGTTAATGGCATCGCCAAGGTACAGAGTGTGTTCCGGGAGCGTACCCAGTTTTTCTGCTGCCATTAAAAGCGGCTTTGGATGCGGTTTTTTTACTTCTAGGTCATCCGCACAAATAAGGACTTTGGCAGTATCATAATAAGGGAGGGCTGAAATCACAGATTGCGTTAAAGCTCGAGTTTTGTTAGTGACTATGCCCCAAGGAATTTTACGTTGGTTTAACATGGATAATATTGCTTTTGCTTCAGGAAAGGCATGAGTCTGAGTTGATGCATGTTTTATATAATGAGCAAAGCCTTCTTGTGTGTATTGTTGATATTGTGCTTGAGATAGATTGGGGACGCATTGCGTGACTAGTGCCATCAGACCTTCACCGATAAAAGGGTTGAGATCTATTTGATCATTATAAGGCACGCCGTGTTTCTCTAAGATGCTAAAGAGTGCATTTAGAATACCTGGCGCACTGTCCAATAGGGTGCCGTCGAGGTCAAATAAAATTCCGTTTATCTGTGGCCCGTGTATTTGTACCCTGTGTCGGTTTTGTTGACTACTTTGGTTTTGTTGCATAGAGCATATAGTTTATATCGGTGTTATCTGAAAGCTTACAATGATGGGTGATCGGATTATAGTGCAAGCCTGTTAATTTTTGAGCATCGCCACCTGCTTCTTCAACCCAGCGCACCAACTCGGATGGGCGAATGAATTTGTCATATTGATGTGTGCCTTTAGGAATGAGTTTTAGCACATATTCAGCTCCCACAATTGCAGCAAAGTAGGATTTAAGGTTGCGATTAAGGGTTGAAAGAAAAAGTTTGCCGCCGGGTTTAAGTAGCGTTAAACAGCTATCAATCACACTTTTGGGGTCGGGTACATGCTCGATGAGTTCAAGGCAAGTCACTAGATCAAATCTTCCCGCATGTGATTGTGCGTAGTCTTCAGCCGTGGTACAAACGTAATTCACCTCAAGATTAGATTCAAGCAAATGAAGTTTTGCGACTTCAAGAGAAGGTTCTGCCATATCAATGCCTGTCACATTAGCGCCCTCAGCGGCTAATGCTTCAGATAAAATACCGCCTCCGCAGCCGATATCAATGGTTTCTACTCCAGCGAGGTCACCACAATATTCTTTAATAAATTTAACGCGAGTGGGGTTTACTTCATGGAGTGTTTTTAATTCGCCATTTGGATCCCACCATTGGCTGGCATGGCTTGAGAATTTTTCAATTTCTTTTTGGTCGACATTCATGCTTTCATGTTTTCATGTGTGATGATAACTTTGCTTAGAATAACAAATTATGCGTTAAAACAATATTAAGTTTGATCACGAAATTAAAAGCTCAGATATTTGGCGTATTCAGATATTTGGCGTACAATTATTCAATATACAAAAAAGAGAGTTTAGGATGACAATGAAAAGTCAAGTATTGAAGCAAGTAGGTGTCCTAATATTAGCACTTATCATTGCGGGATGCGCAACAAAGCAAAATCCTGATCCCTATGAGGGATATAATCGCGCAATGTTTAAGTTCAACACGGTAACTTATGACTATGTATTAAGCCCTGTTACGGATGGATATGTTGCGGTTACCCCTGAGTTTTTTAGAACAGGGACCACGAATTTCTTTAACAACACTTTTGAAGTGCCTCGTATGGGGAATAGTATCTTTCAGGGAGACTTTGTTGGGCTAGGAAAGCATGCACTTCGCCTTGTTTTGAATACCGTCTTTGGTGTTTTTGGGTTATTTGATGTAGCAGAAACCATGGGGCTACCTTCGCAAGAAAATACTTTTGGGATGACCTTGGCAAAATGGGGATATCGTGACTCGCCTTATTTAGTCTTACCCTTCTGGGGACCTTCAACGGTGAGAGGTACCATCGGGATGGTGCCAGATTACTTCATGAATCCTATTAACATTGATTTCTACTTTGCGAAACATCCATTCGTTAACCCATATGTGGGCTATGGCGCGACAATGCTTTATAGCGTGAACTCGGCTTCTAATTTCTTGCCACAATACTATAATATGACAGAATATGCGATCGACCCTTATATTGCGGTGCGTAATGCATATTTACAATTTGCCAATGCGCGTATTAATGAGATGTTAAATGGAAGCCCTAATGATCATGGGCATGCTGTGCCAGAAAAAGCAAATGATCAGCCATTCCCTTCTACTTCAGGAAATTAGAGATTAAGAGTTGTGAAAGAATATTGTTTCAGCATTGATTTGCTATGATAGAGAAACACCGTTTAAGAATGGAAGATTATCATGAACAAAAAATTAATATTATCATCTATTTGTGCTATAGGGTTTGTAATGGGGAATGCCTTCGCAGCGACCACACCTTCAACCCAGCCTAAGGAAACAGCAAAAACTTGTGCTGTTGATGAGCATTGGTGTCAAATCAAATCAGATGTTTCTAGTATTGGCTCAACCACGGCGGATGCCTCATCGAAAGCATGGGACAACTCAAAAGGTGCTAGAGATAAAATTGCGGATAATAGCAAAAGTGCTTATGATGCAAGTAAAGCGTCTGTTTCACAGTCTTGGGGTAATGCAAAACAAAATACGAAGCAAGTTGGGCAGAGCATTTCTCAGTGGGGTGATGGCGTTCAAAAAGCGGTTATGGGTGAGAATCCAGATAAAGCAGCAGCGGCTAAAAAAGATATAAATACGACTCCTTCAGAGAAATAACGCTCGTGGGATATATTGCAGATGCAGTGGGGTTGTTCGGTGTTTTTCTTTGTCTGTTGGCCTATGGTTTGGCAAGAAAAGGCCAGATAAGCGCCTATAAAGCGCCTTTCATCATATTGAATACCGTTGCGTCTGCAATGGTTATTTTTTCATTGAGCTACACCTTTAATTTGGCAGCATTTATTTTAGAAATAGCATGGCTCATCATTAGTATTTCAAGTTTAATGAAAATTGCCATTAAAAGAGACAATTAAAAGAGGCGCCCCTAAAATTGTGAGAATTTAATGGCAATAATGGCAAGCCCAAGCAAAATAGCAATCACCCAAAAAGGCTTGAACTTACTTAGTTTGTATGAAAATTCATGTCCTTGGCGTGTGAGTTTGTGTGCCATCAATGCCGGCATAATAATCAACAATACCGCAATACATACCCCCACATAAGAAAGTGCTGGAATAAAGAGGTCTGGGTTTGTTTGTGCAATGAGCAGAGGAATAATAAAGGTTAATAGTGTGGCAATCAGAGTGCGAAATTTCAGTGATAACCGATGCAACTTATAACTGTCGACATTGAAGTGATAAAGTGCCAATGAGACACTTAAGTAGGAGGTCATCACGGAAATATCGGTAAATATGTTGACGCTAATATTAATAAATGGCATGTGAATTTTGCTTTGTAATGCGGCTAAAATATCACCAACATTGGCGCTATCAATGGGCTTGTGATCAAAGACTGTTGACATAAAACTAATAGGCCCTGTAAGTGGTAATACGCCAAGCACAGCGGCGAGCCAAAGAAAATATAAAAATAATGGGATGAGGCTACCAATGATCAGCACTCTAAAAATAACCTTTGCATCTTTATGGAGGTAGTCTGTCAGTGTCGGTACAATCACATGGGACGTGAAAGAAGTCACAATAACGGGAAGCGCAACCACAAGTACTCCAAGACTTACAGGCTCTACCAAGAGGTTTGAGGGATTAATAATCCCGAGTAAAAAGACACAAACAATCACCAAAAAAACGAGTTTAATCGTAAGCAGTAAACGGTTTACCCAATCAACGGCCTTTACACCCATCACAACAAAAGCGGCAAAGACACAGACAAAAATCAGTGACCAAGCATGTTCCGGGATGCTGCTTATTATATGATTGAAAGCGGAGGATGCTGCAGAAATATAAGCAATACTGATGGCATATAATAATATAACAAAAGAAAGCCAAGCGACAATGGCGCCAGGTAGGCCGAGAACGCGTTTTGCCATGCTGCTAAAGCTTGTGCCCTCTGGCATTTTTAGGCAGATATCAGCGATCAGCAGAGAAGTATAAGTCATTACAAGCCATGCAATCAGCATAATGACGGTGGTCATGAGAAAGCCAAGTTGTGCGGAAATGATTGGGAGAGCAAGAATTCCAGCGCCGATTTCGGTGCCAGTGACAATCATAATACAGCCAAGTTGTTTGGATAATGGGATTTTACTCATATTTATGATGCCTTAAACAAAGACTAAAATTGGTAGTTTGGATTGTGGTATGTATAAGAGAGGCAATTAGTGCTTGGTCACAGGAGTTTGATGCTGTGCAAGGTTTTGCATATAGAGTTCATCAAAATTAATCGGGGTGAGGTTGATTTGCGGGTAGCCACCCTTATTCACAAGTCCATTAATCGTTTCTTTAGCATAAGGAAACAGGATGCTTGGGCAAAAGCTGCCTAACATATGTCCCATTTGATCTTCAGGGATATTGCTAATAGTGAAGATGCCAGACTGATTCACTTCAATCACAAAAGTGTTTTCATTTTGATTTTTAGTGGTAACCGTAACGATTAAGTCAATTTCATAAATATCATCATCAAGCTTTTTGTTATTCATGTTAAGTTCAACATTTGCTTGAGGGTTCCAGTTAAGCTTAAATGCTTCTGGAGAGCTTGGTGATTCAAAGGAAATATCCTTAGTGTAGATTTTCTGGATAACGAAATTGCTTTGTGGTTGTTCTGGCTGTTCCATACTTTCCTTCTTACTTTACGTATAAATAATATCGAGAATTTATTATGCACCATGTGAAAGATAAAGGCAAAGCGAGAGACTTTAAAAGATAGACATTATTTCAGCGGGGGCTTTTGGCGCTATTTCTGACAGGTCTCTAACATTTGGTGCATATGGTAAAGTGCTTCTAATGCTGACTTTGGTGAAAGTTCATCTGGGTGGATGCTTTCAAGGTAAGTTTCTATTTCACTTTTCTTCTTATTCGTTAGTGATTCATCATAAGGCGAAGCCATAGAGAAAAAATCAATTTGGCGGGGGTGGGCTTCATAAGTATTTTTTTGCGATTCCAAGCCTCTGAGATGTTTATTTGCTCGCTGTAATACTTTGTTTGGAATACCTGCAAGTTTGGCAACATGGACGCCATAACTTTTACTGGCGGGTCCTGACTTTATTTCGTGTAAAAATATAATTTTTTCACCATATTCAACAGCATTAAAATGAAGGTTAACAATGTCATCATACTGTTCACTTAACTGTGTGATTTCAAAGTAATGTGTGGCAAAAAGAGTGAAACAACTTATTTTTTGAAGCTCCTCCGCGGTCGCTAAGGCGATAGATAAGCCATCAAATGTGCTCGTCCCTCTGCCTATTTCATCTATAATAATGAGGCTACTTTTAGTAGCATTTCTCAAAATATTAGCCGTTTCAGTCATTTCCACCATGAAGGTTGATCGTCCACTAGAGAGATCATCTGATGCACCAATGCGGGTAAAGATTCGATCAATAGGTCCAATGGTGGCACTTTTGGCAGGGACATAGCATCCAGTGTAGGCGAGCAAAGCAATGGTGGCGGTTTGGCGCATATAGGTGGATTTTCCGCCCATATTGGGTCCAGTAATGATCAATAGCTTTTGTTGGGGATCTGCCTTGAAGTCGTTGGCAATAAAAGGAGTGCTGGTGGCGCTTTCAACGATTAAGTGGCGACCTTGCTTGATTTCAATGATCTCATTTGTGACTAATTCTGGGCAAACAAGGTTAAGTATTTCCGCGCGCTCCGCAAAATTGGCAAGGACATCAGTTTCAGCAAGTGCTTGTGCGGTGCTTTGAAATAATGTCAGCGTCACCAGTAGGTCATCTAATAATAATTGGTAAAGATATTTTTCTCGGGCGAGTGCTTTTTGTTTGCTACTGAGTACCTTATCTTCAAAGACCTTAAGTTCTTCTGTGATGTAACGCTCGGCACCCTTAAGTGTTTGGCGACGAATATAATGATCAGGCATTTTATCAGCATGTATTTTAGAGACGCTAATATAATAGCCATGGACTCGATTGTAACCAATCTTAAGCGTTGGGATGCCTGTTTCTTCTTTGGATTTTTTTTCAAAATCAAGTAGATATTGATTTGCATCTGTGCTGATTAACCGTAGCTCATCTAGCTCGGCATCAAATCCTGTTGCCAGAACGCCTCCATCCCGAATTAAAAGTGGCGGTTCTTCCACCAGCGCTTGTGTTAAAAGAAGCAGAGTGTTTTCTTGGAGGTGTAGGCGATGGTTTAGCTTTTTAGCTAAGGGTGCGGTGAAGCTTTCGAGGGTGTTTTTGATTTTTGGAAGGGTATTGAGGGTATTTCTAATTTTAATCAGATCTCGAGGCCTAATAGTTTTCAATGCAATACGTGCAAGGATGCGCTCTAGGTCACCTGTATTGATGAGGCATTGATGTAGCGTAAAATGCGCCCCTGTTTTTAACATTTCATCAATGCACTGATGGCGCTCTTTTAAGATGAGAAGGTTGCGAGTAGGCTGTTGTAACCAACGGCTTAAGAGACGGCTTCCCATACTGGTCGCCGTTTTATTGATCACTGCATTCAGGGTGTTTTGAGTGCCACCTTGGATGTTGCGGTCAATTTCTAAGTTCAACCGAGAATGCGCATCAATGGCAATGATGTCTGAGGTTTGATCGATATTTATTTGATTTAAGTTTGGAGCTTGTTGGTGTTGTGTGTCTTGAACGTATTGCAGTAATGCACCTGCCGCAGTGACTGCCGCGTGCATTTTTTCACAGCCAAAGGGGACAAGGCTTTCGCATTGAAATTGCTCGAGGATAATTTTTTTTGCATTTTGGTAATTAAAATTCCATTCTGGACGAATAGTTAATGCAATGCCTCCTGATATCTGTGGTCGTAAGGTTTCTTCTTGGCAATAAATGATTTCAGTGGGTTGGATTCGTGCCAGTTCATCGGCAAGATTTCCAATGTTTTTGCCTTCAAAAATGGTAATGCTTTGCCCTGTGATTTCAAGATAGGCAATGCCTATGGTGTTCTTTTTATAAAATATGGAGGCTAAAATATTATTGTCTGAAGGTTGTAGTAGAGATTCCTCACTGATTGTTCCAGGTGTGACAACGCGTACCACCTCGCGCTTAACGGGACCTTTAGAGGTAGCAGGGTCACCGATCTGTTCACAGATGGCGACGGATTTACCAAGGTTGATGAGTTTTGCTAGGTAGTTATCCGCTGCGTGGTAGGGGATGCCTGCCATGGGGATGGGTTCACCATTTGACTTGCCTCGTGCGGTTAAGGTGATACTTAAGAGTTCAGAGGCCATGACGGCATCCTCAAAAAACAATTCGTAAAAATCTCCCATTCGATAAAAAAGAAGCGTATCCGGATAGTTTTTTTTAATGCTTAAAAATTGTTCGATCATTGGAGTATTTTTTTGTACTGTCATCGTTTGTTAAGGGCATTACTATTTTTACCTATTTTCGCACAAAAAGATCCTCAAAAAAAGTCTGGTGCTTTGAATCGTTTGGAGGCTATGTTAGAATGTTTGGTATTCTGTCCTATTAAATTCTTATCTCACATTTATTACTATGAATTATCAAACAAAGTTATTAGAAGTTTCGCGTTTTAAAGCTTGGTTAGTATTGGTTATCACTCCATTATTAGTGAAATTAATTTGATGAAAGTTAATGCCATCGCAGTAGCAATGGCGTCTATGATGTCGCTATTCTGGGGTGGGGTCTTGGCGCAACCATTATTCCCAGCCTTGATGATTTTATATGAAAAAATGTATCCAAACGCTGAAATATCTGGACAATACCAATTTGCAGTCGGTATCCTCCTAGTTTCATTTTTAATCAGTCTGATCTTTGCTTTTTTGGTAAAAGAAACCTATTGTAAGAGACAAGTAGACTAGCTTGTATAGGAGCTATATATGGAATATTTAGATTTTGAAAAACCGGTTGAAGAGCTAAATGCGAAGATTGAAGCATTGCGTAATCTTGAGGGATCTGAGGCGGCTGAGATCTCTGGTGAGATTGCAAACCTTGAGAAAAAATCAGATAAATTGTTGCACACTATCTTTGATAATTTGACCGATTGGCAGGTGATTAAACTTGCGCGTCATCCGCAGCGACCTTATAGCATGGATTATATCCCATTAATTTTTGATGAATTTGAAGAATTGCATGGTGACCGTGCTTTTTCAGATGACAAAGCCGTTATTGGTGGATTGGCAAAGCTTGGCGATCAGCCTGTAATGGTGATCGCACAACAGAAAGGGCGGACAACGAAGGAAAAATTAAAACATAATTTTGGGATGATGCATCCAGAGGGTTATCGTAAAGCGCTTCGTTTGATGAGGATGGCTGAGAAGTTTGATATTCCAATTGTGACTTTTATCGATACCCCAGGAGCGTACCCTGGTGTTCAAGCTGAGGAACGTGGGCAGAGCGAGGCGATTGCTGTAAATCTGCGTGAAATGTCTCAAATGAGTGTGCCTATCGTTTGTGTGGTGATTGGTGAAGGTTGCTCTGGCGGTGCTGTTGGCATCGGTGTTGGCGATCGTTTTGTCATGATGGAATATAGTTATTTCGCAACGATTTCACCAGAAGGCTGTGCTTCGATTTTATGGAAAACAGCGGCAAAGGCGGCGGATGCAGCTGAGATTATGGGGATTACAGCAAAACGATTATTTGAACTTGGCATTGTTGATGAAATTATTAAAGAGCCATTTGGTGGTGCGCACCGTGATGTTGCTGCGGCAGCAGAATCCATTAAAGATTGTATTCGTAAAGAGTTGAGCGCGTTATCGGCACTGTCAAATGATGTGCGCTTGGAAAAACGTTATGATAAACTCACGAGTTATGGCGAGTTTTTGACAGAGTAAGAGATACCTAAAACTATCTCACTTGCTTATACGTAACAAATTTACGAGCAATATATTTCCCCCAGTAGAAGGAAAGCAGCCCTACGTAGGCTCCAAGAATAACATCCCCAAGATAGTGCTTTGAAGTAATAATTCGACTGATGGCAATAAGAATAGAAATCACGACTGCAAAGTACAACCATTTTCTTTTTTCAAGGCAAGATGCAATGGCCATAAATCCTGCGAAAGCAAGTGCTACGTGCCCTGATGGGGTTGAGTTCGCTTTGCGGAATGTGCCTTCAAAGGTAAAACCATACAATCCACTATTAAATAATGCCACTGGGCGGTAGCGTCCCAATACAATTTTAAGCACCCCAGTAATGCCAATAGCAATAATTAGGCTAAGACTGATGGTGAGCCATTTTTGTGCTCTAGGGCTAAAACTTTTCTTAATAAAGACAAGGTAGCAGGAATAACTTGCGACAATAATCATGACAACAATCCATACATTTGGATCAAAGACTTTGGCAATAATTTTACCGAGCGCTGTGGTGAAAGTGTTTGAGTGGTCGTGGAAGTAGTTAGCAATGGGAATATCAAAAAATAAATAGCAAATCACAAATATGATGCTGCTCACAATTGTCCAGTAGACCGTGTGGAAAATTAAGTTAGCAAGGGTTTTATTTTTTTTCATGGTTCAATTTTGTTGTGTGAGGTTTTGAATATTATCTATGAATTTTTTGTTAGACTCTACCTGATGGCACCCTTATTTAGCAAAAACACGATTAATTTTCAGACTAAGTTGCAAGTTTTGACGTTGAGGTTTACAGTATTTTATATACCGTAACTAATTTAAGAGGCAAGCAATGAAGTCTATATTAATTCTGCCAGTGATCGCCGTATCCGTTTTTTTAGCGGGTTGTGCAGGTCAATCAAATAAAAGTGAAACTCCACAGGGTACCACATTAAATCAAATTCAGTTTAAATGTGACGCCATCAAGGAAAGAGAAGCTTCTACTTATATTACGGAGATTGCTCATATTAATAATAGCGATATTCTCATGTTTGCCACACGAGATACTTGTACAGGAACGATGGGTAGTATTTTTGATGTGAATGTAAAGGCTGGCACTTTTGTAGTGAAAGGTGATGGCTTTGAGGAAAAACTGCGTGTAGATCAGGTGGGGCATATTGTCGGTGCGACTCCGAGTGCTACCGAGGCATTAGCCAAAACCTACTATGTGCTGGGTGTTTTGACAACAAAGGGTTTATTTAAGCAATAAAAAAGCACCCAGAGGTGCTTGACGATATTTATTGATTTAAAGGTGGTACCAGCGGCCGGACTCGAACCGGCACGTCCGTGAAGACGGGGGATTTTGAATCCCCTATGTATACCAATTTCATCACGCTGGCAAAATGGATCATATATGGGGTTCATTATAAACGCGCTTATAATGATGTCAAATAGATTTATAGGATATTATCTTCAGGCCAATTATCAACGATTGTTCCGAGTGAATAACCATTTTCGGTGATTTTTTCTTTGATTTCAGTTAATGATTTTTTACCGAAGTTTGGTGTTTTTAGCAATGAAGATTCTGTGCGTTGAACCAATTCGCCAATATAGCGAATATTTTCAGATTTGAGGCAGTTAGCAGAGCGGACAGTCAGGTCTAGCTCTTCAACAGGCTTTAACAGGAATGGATCAATTTCTGGTTCTTCTTCTACATGTAAACGTTCAGCAACGGCATCTGTGTCCACTAATTCAGACATGATGTTTTGCAACATGACGGCACTTTCACTTAGGGCGTCAGCAGGGGAAATGCTGCCATCTGTCGAGATGTCGATCACTAATTTATCTAAGTCTGTTTTTTGTTCGACACGCGCATTTTCTACGGAGTAGTTGAAGCGAAGTATGGGTGAATAAGAACCATCCAACATGAAAAACCCATCTTTATTCACGTCTGTTTGTGAAACATAGCCACGACCAGTGGTTATGTGTGCTTCAATATTAAGCTCTTTTTTATCAACAAGTGTTGCGATGATGTGGTCTGGGTTTAATAGTGTCAGTCCTTCAGAAAGAACAAGGTCTGCGCCAGTTAGTGCTTGTGCTTTCCCTTTCTTTTTAAGAGAAGCCGTGCCTGCATCCACTTCATCATCTAAGGTGAAGAGTAAGCCCTTAATATTTAGAAGAACTTCATCAATGGGTTCTTCTGTTGCGTTGAGTTCATTAGATAAAGATGTTTTTTTATTGATGCTAACAGCCGTTAACGAACAACCAGACAATGAAAAAAGCATGCACTCACGTAGCGCAAAGCCTAGGGTGTAACCAAAGCCACGTTCTAAGGGTTCAAGCGTGATACGTGTGTGTGCATCACCTTTGTCTTTTGTGTTAATGTTGGTGGGGTGTAAAAGATATTCTAATTCCATAATATGATTGACCATTAATTATTAAACGAAAAACTACGACATTCTAACGATTTTGATCCAAAAATGCACGAAATATATAATAAAAAGTGGGGAGAATACATAGTTACGCAACGTCGCAGAGCTCAATCGCATTTGTTCGTGGACTTCCATGTAGCCCTTCAGCTTCATTTTGTCTTCGCTCGAAACATTTTTTATGTTGCTTTAACATTCTTTCAATATAGTGTTCATTGACCTGTGTAGGGCCGAGTTCTTGATAATCGGTATAAATTCGTTCTTCAATATACGGAAGTACATCAATTGTCGTCGTGAGGCTTTCAGCGGCTAATAGCTGTAGATAGTATTCGTATAACTCTTTTTCTGTTCGGTCATGAAAGGTAAAGCTTTGCTTAAAGTATTGAGAGAGTTGGATATTAATTTCAAATAAGTTGTCAACGTCTTGCTGGGTTGCACAACAGACAATCATATTTTGATAGGGGTTTTGGCTAAGTATTTCGCAGATAGATTCAGAAACATAGTGATAAGAGCGTGGGTATTCTTCAATTGCCGCTAAACCTGTTAGCAATAATGTGGCATGGGAGGCTTGTTGTGCATAATGATGAATCAAATGCTGGATGTCTTGTCGGGTTTTATTGGCAAGAAGGCTTAGGTCAAGCGTTAATATTTGATCACTTTTGAGTACGCCAGCATATGAGAGAACCTGGCTGATGACGGTTGCAATGGCTGTTTTCCCTGATCCAATGCCACCAATAAGTAAGCAGTGGAGGTTGTTTTTGGTGATATTTGCCTGCATTCCTTTTGGCAAGGTTTGGATGGTTTTGCCAAATTGAATAATAAGTTTTATCAGCTGTCTTTTGATTTGAGGCATACCAATTATGGCTTGTAGTGAGCGCACTAGGTCCTCAGGAATATAGTTTAAGAGCTCACTGTATTCTCTTGCATCTATGGGTGTTGTCGATTTAATTTCATGGGTTTGACCAGTAGAATTTAAGCGGTGTGATGCCAGCTTATGGCTTCCTATCTCAATTATTTCAATATCGTTTTGTGGAGATATATGGGAGAGAGAACGGTTTAGTCTTTCATTGTTTATATGTTGTGGTAGTTCAAAAACAGCAATATTTTCAAGATCATTGATGGCTTCTTGGTAGCCATTTTGATGGGCCATGGTAAGCCATCTCTTTGCAGCAATGTGGTTAGGCGGTGTTTGCTTGTCCCCTTCTTTATAAAGTTTGCCCAATTGAAACTGAGCGAAAGCATCACCCATCTCGGCAGCGATTAGAAGTTGCATTTTCTGTTGACGTAGCGAAAGCATGACGGTTTCCTTTCGTTAGTGCGTTGACATTGTCAGGAATAATCCTGTATTTTATGGATTTAGGCTTTTCTATCCATACTGCTCAAGTATAATATAGATACGGTAAAAAACCATGTTCATTATGCGGTTTTTCAAATAAAGGGTATTATTTATGTTTAAGAATTTATCTGATCGCTTGTCGGTCACACTGAATAAAGTTACAGGGCAAGGTAGACTTACAGAAGAAAACATCCAGCATGCCTTGCGTGATGTGCGTATGGCGTTGCTAGAAGCGGATGTGGCGCTGAGCGTTGTCAAACAGTTTGTGAATGATATTCGTGAAGAGGCGCTGGGTAAGTCTGTGATGCAGAGCTTAACCCCAGGACAAGCGTTTATTAAAGTTGTTCAAAAGCAGCTTGAAAAAATTATGGGTGAGTCGAATGAGAGTTTAAACCTCAAAGCTCAGCCTCCGGTTGTGATTTTAATGGCAGGCCTTCAGGGTTCAGGTAAAACCACGACCACGGCAAAATTGGCAAAATTATTGAAGGAAAAAGAAAATAAAAAAGTGATGGTTGCCAGTGTGGATGTCTATCGTCCAGCGGCGATCGAGCAATTAAAAACATTGGCTCGTGATATTGAGGTTGAATTTTTCCCTTCAACTGCAGATCAAAACCCAATTAAGATTGCGAAAGCGGCTGTTGAACAAGCAAAACGAGATGTTGTGGATGTCTTGATTGTGGATACTGCCGGTCGTCTTCATGTTGATGATGAAATGATGTCGGAGATCAAGGCGCTACATAAAGCGGTAAACCCGGTAGAAACACTGTTTATTGTAGACAGCATGACAGGTCAAGATGCGGCAAATACGGCGAAATCATTTGATGAAGCCTTGCCACTTACTGGTGTTATTTTGACGAAAGCAGATGGTGATGCCCGTGGTGGTGCGGCGTTGTCTATTCGCCAGATTACAGGCAAACCGATTAAATTTATCGGGGTGGGTGAAAAAACAGATGCATTAGAGGCCTTTTATCCGGATCGGATGGCATCTCGTATTTTAGGTATGGGGGACATTTTATCTCTTATTGAAGAAGTTGAGCAAAAAGTTGATCGTCAAAAAGCAGATAAGATGGTTAAGAAGCTTAAAAAGGGCAAAGGCTTTGACCTCGAAGACTTTAAGGATCAATTGCAACAAATGAAAAAAATGGGTGGCGTTTCTGGCATGATGGACAAGTTGCCAGGCATGGGGAATGTCGCGGATAATGTTAAAGATAAAGTGAATGATGGCATGTTTGTGAGGATGGAGGCGATTATTAACTCCATGACAAAACTAGAAAGACGTAAGCCTGACCTGATTAAAGGATCACGAAAAAAACGTATTGCGACAGGTTCAGGAACAGAAGTTCAAGATGTGAATCGTATGTTGAAGCAGTTTATGCAAATGCAAAAAATGATGAAAAAGATGAAAGGGAAAGGCGGCATGGCAAAGATGATGTCTGCGATGGGCGGCGGGCGCGGTGGCCAATTACCACCAGGAATGATGCCTGGCGGGGGAAAGCGACCTTTTTAAACCGGCGACTATTTACTATTTTCTTTTATATATCAATTAAATTTCAGTCAGCATAGACCCTAAAATTTAACTTATTGAGTTCCATTCTTTATAAAAAACAGAGCCTATACTTTTTATGAAAAAAATCGATCCCTTTAATTTAATTATATTAAAAATCCAGGATAAATATGATCTATTTATATTCAATTAGCTCTCTATTCTAGATTATATACATTCAATAAAATGTCTAATTTTAGTCTGATACCTCTATAAACATCTGATATTATGAGCAATTATCTTGTTATAGTTTTTTGAAATCATTTCGAGCTCCACTGGAAAGTGATTACAATCACAATTATAATTACTTATTATCCAATAGAAAGGTCTAAATAAATGCCTAAGACACTTATTGCAGCAATCACAATCTTTTTATTATTAATATTACAAATGTCAACAGACATATATCTTCCATCGTTTCCATACATCGCTCAAGACTTAATTGCTACTCAGACTTCTGTTCAACTTACACTGAGTTTATTTTTAGGTGGATTTGCAGTTTCACAATTATTTTATGGTCCACTATCTGATTACTTTGGAAGGAAACCTATTTTACTTTTTGGTATACTTTTTTTTCTATTAATGAATATTCTAAGTATATTTGTAGTAAATATTGATCAACTACTCTGGTTGCGGTTTCTAGCAGGTGTCGGAGGGGGAAGCTGTAGTGTAGTAAGTAGAGCAATTACAAGAGACATATTTACAGGAAAGTCACTAGAAAAAATTGCATCCTACCAATTAATAACTTGGTCTATTATTCCAATTATTGCCCCCTTAATAGGCAGCTATATTCAACATTATAGTGGTTGGCGTTATAATTTTATTTTTCTATCTATAATTGGGATATTAGCTGTAAATATAATATATTTTTTATTACCAGAGACAAGACCTATTCAACATAAACCAAACTCATTACAAATTAAATTTACTTTTAAAAATTACTTTCATATTATATCTAATAAACAATTTATTGCTCATATTGCTATAGCTATTGGTTTTATTAGCGCAACAATGGCCATGAGTGTTGAGTTACCATTTTTAATTCAGTCTGCTCTTGGCTACTCAGTGATTACTTATGGATGGATTGTTCTAGCTACAGCTTCGAGCTTTATCATTGGAACAATAGTTAGCAGATACCTTTCTAATATATTAAGCAACTATCATTTATTTATTATAGGACTATCTATAATAACACTAGCAAGTTTTTCAATGTTATTATTTGCTCTATTTGGAGTATTTAATGTATGGACATTAATGATACCACTTTTTATTATTCAATTAGGGGGGGCTGGAATATTCTATAAAGCAATAGCAACATGTCAGCAGCCATTTGCAAATATCGCAGGAATTTGTGGTGCTTGTATAGGTTTTTTATGCTTCATGGGTAGTATGGCTAGTAGTGCTTTTATTTCAACATTTTCAAGTATTACGGCACTACCGTTATCAGGAACACTATTTGTTGTAGCACTTCTTATGTATAGTATTTGGTTTACTTTAGTAAATAAACAATGAAATATTTTATATATTCGAGTTGGGTATTATCAAACTATTAATAATAAGTAATACACCTAGTACCACGTAATAAATAATATATATAGAAAATATAAAAATATACCATGTTTTCTGGTTAGTATAACTAAAAGTAAAACAATTTATGTATTGCCCAAACCCTATAGAATCTGCAGTAAGGTCTCGATACTCTTCTATCATAGATAATTGATATATCATGCCCTTATAATGTAGATTAGGAAATATGAATAAAAATTCACATTAAAAACAAATTCGCTGCGAGACAGGGAGAGGCGAAGCCGAGGTCGAGTAGTCCTCAGAAGGGCTGCCTTTCGGCTCCATTGAGAGATTGTGCGTAGCGCTTCGACCTTTGGAAGCTGGAAGGTATTTCCCAGCC
>CAUZSH010000042.1:0-18142 GCA_963582935.1 Gammaproteobacteria bacterium | reverse complement strand
CAATCTCTCAATGGAGCCGAAAGGCAGCCCTTCTGAGGACTACTCCACCTCGGCTTCGCCTCTCCCTGTCTCGCAGCGAGATATTTTGTTTTTAGATCTTTATTAAGATTAGCCCAACTTGTCCTTATAAAGACTGCTTTTCGATCTATTTATACTATGACCATCAATAAAATAATTATAAGTCCTCTATTTTATCAAATATAAGTAAATTACCTCAATGAGAAAGAAATTGGAATAAATAATGAAACACAATAAACTGTAAGTACCATCACCATAAAGGTAATAACGCTAACTAATATTTGCTTCCTCAATGTAATGTGATTAGAATGCGACTCTAGATTAGTATGAGAATTTGGGTGATTATATTCGTGATGATCAATCTGTTCATCACTGTGTTTATTATCATGACCTCCTTTAGTTACCATTCCATGCTTAATACCAGCTCTAACCATCCATGAATTAATTGGATAAGCTGTTAATGAACCAACAATACTTGCAACCGACATTATTCCCCAAAATACTATACTTGTTGGCTGTCTTCCTTCTGGAAAAAAATACATGAGAATAATCATTACAGGGAACATGCCTATCATTAACATATTCATTGATACAAACTCGGCAAAGAAAGTTTTCTTAACTGCTATCAAATAGTTGCCACCAAGCATAGGTAGCATGAATACAGCTTGAAAAAGTAATAATCCACATGAAAACCCTGCTATGTACTCTATAATTAAATCTATCCCATTCGAAACAGAAAGAGCATATGCAATAATTGCTCCAATGATAATGCCGGTAGCGTCACCAGATAAACAATGCAATATTGAACCTACCGTTTGCTTCCAATGAGCTTTAATTATTTCATTATGAGTATTAGGTAATGGTTGTCTACATGAAATTAAATAAATAAATAATGCAAAAGGTCCAGTGTAAATTGTAACAAGTAGCCAAGCTAATTTCATCACTCCAACTACTGGAGTGTTTTTTTGCATGTCATACGCAATAAAAATCAATGATAGCAATACCAAAACAAACCATAAATATAAAATACCGTATAACATCTTAATTTTCCTTAATTAGTCTAGTTATTCAGCTTAGGCCTTAAAATATTTTTCTTCCACAAAGGTTATTATTTATAAGGAGTTAAATTATTTATAATATTTTTAATATCTAGATTTAGAGTATATTCAATAATTTTATTGTTTGCTATTTTGTAGATGCTTGTACCTCTATACTTTATCTGTTTATTTGTTGATGGTAATGATCTAAAGTATCCAGTATGCGTAGAACCAGTTTCCCAGTCACATGAAATAGTATCTTCATTTACATTATTAAAGTTTAAAAAAATAGTATTCATATTAGGGAATCCTATGAACCAATTTTGTGTTCTATCTCGAAGATAATCAATACCTATATAGTTTCCATCTTGTGAAAGCGTTTTAATTTGTTCATTACAGAATAGGTCTATAGCTTTTAAATCCTTATCAATCCATAATAATTTTGTATATACCTTAATTAAATCTATATTTTTTGTCATTTTATATTTCTTTTTATATAGAAAAATTAATATTTACTACAGTATCATTAATTATTTTAGCTTTCTGTATAAAAAGTGTATGCGACTTCAGTTAATATCTTATTTTTAGTTTTATGACCGCTGTTTAAGCTTTAACACTAGCGATAAAGATAATTTTTCTGATTAGATTAACTCAATATAGCGCTGGTTTGTCTTTTTTCAGTTCTAACGTATAGTTATGGCTATAACTATACTGGGATAATTTTTTGCTATTACAGTAATCTATCAATCTATCTGAATAAAATTTTCCATGATTTATTCTGATGTCATGAAATATCCAGGTTAATCAATTTCAATGACCTTCAAACAAACAATAAGAATATTGTATTCCTTGAATCCTATCACATCCCCTCTTATACTAAGTCTTACGACATAATATGTATCGCTAACTATATGCACTCACTTCAAACCCTCATCGTCGAAACCAGACAAAATAATAAAATTTCAATCGCATTTTCAGCCAGTAAGCTAGGGATCTCTGAATCTGTGCTAATCCAAATAGAAAACACCCCTTTATTGGAGATTGATATTCCGCATAAAGTGTTACAAACCTATTTATCCCGTTACGCAGAATATCTTGGTATTAAGCAAGAAAATATCACCCCAGCACTTTACGCCATTGAGAAGCATCATAGTAAGACATCTAAAGTCGGTAAAAAAACTTGGTTTGATTATTTAAACCGTACCGTTATCTTGCTGCTTCTTATTTTTCTAGCTTACTCCGTCCATGCTTTATATCAAAAAAATAAACAGCAACCCACAGAACAACAAACATTTATCACTCCGCCAGCGTTAACGACCACAGAATCAAAAATAAGCCCCACCATCGCAGACACAAAGTCATTAAATACCAAGCAGACAAAAAAAATCACAGACTCGATCCATAATGCCACCGTACCACAGAACACAACTGCTGAACCAGATCAATACACCGTTGCAACACCCCCAAGTCTTGATCAAGTTCCTTCAGAGAAATAAAAACGAAAATGAAATAACCTGATGTCCTCATTTCTAAATTCTAAACGCTGGAAGACAACCTTTTTAATTAGCGCTGGCGGTGGCATAGAATATTATGACTTTGCTATCTTTGCGATCTTCGCTGTGTCTATTGGTCAGAGCTTCTTTCCCAGTGAATCTCAAGCTGTCAGCCTCATCAGTGCCTTTGCCGTTTTTGCTTCGGGCTACCTTGCACGTCCCATTGGCGGATTTATTTTTAGCCACTTGGGTGATCGATATGGGCGTAAAAAAAGCTTTAGCCTCAGCATTTCCATTATGGCAATCTCAACACTTTTGATGGCTTTTGTTCCCACTCATGCACAAATTGGCATCAGCGCCACCCTTATTTTCTTATGCTTACGCATTATTCAAGGCATTGCACTAGGAGGAGAGATACCAGGAGCTATCACCTACGTGGTCGAAACGGTTCGATCCCGCCCAAGCCTTGCAACAGGGATTGTGTTTGCTTTCTTTAGTATCGGGATTATTTTTGCCAACGGCACAAATGCAATCCTAATGGAAATCATCCCAATCACCTATTTCCATAGCGTTGCTTGGCGCATTGCTTTTATTTTTGGTAGCGTTCTTGGTATTGCTATCTTCATTTTAAGGCGAAAATTAGAGGAAACACCTAGCTTTCTTTCACAAGAAAATCGTATTGAAAAATTGCCTCTATTTGCCCTCTTGCGAGAACACCCCAGAAATGTTCTTGCGGGCACATTAATCGTTGCCTCGATTGCCAGTATCACTAGCATGTTATTCTTGTTTATGGTGACATACTTAAAGCTAATCCCAAACTATAGCCTTAAAAACATTGCTTTTTTCACCATTATTCCACTGATGATACTGCCCTTTAGTTGCACTTTTTGGGGATTTATTTGTGATTATTTACCTCGGAAAAAGGTTTTTGGACTCATCCTGTTACTAAATATTCTAACGGCATATTGGCTTTACAATAGCCTTATTAGTCACAACGCTGCCTTGCTTCCCTACTTTATAATGGTTTTCTATACTTCCATTATGGCAGGGCTTTACCCTGTGGTACTCGCACAAATGTTTCCCACCCATGTACGGTTTTCAGGTACGGCGACTTGCTACAATATCAGTTATGCCATATTTGGTGGGCTTTCTCCGATGATTGCCACTTATTTTATCGAATCACATGGGGATTATCTTGCCCCTGCATGGATTATTATTATTACCTGTTTGCTCAGTTTACTTGGCCTCGCCATTGCAAAATCACCTCAACACGAGAATCATCTATGAAACCTATTCATGAGCGCGTTCACCACGTCTTCCATTTGGTTTGCTCGAGAACCTTTAACCAGAATGATTGTTGGTTCGCTTAGATCTAATCCCTTTGAAATATCTTCGGCAATAGATGCCTTATCTTCACAATACACCGCACATTTCTCACATACCGAAATCGTTTCTTGAAGTAATTTCCTATCTCCATAAAGATAGGTTTGGTCAATATTGGACTGTGCAATCCATTGCCCCAATTCCCCATGGTAATATTTTTCATGCTCTCCTAGCTCACCCATATTGCTCATCACAAATACCCGCTTCCCCTCAAAAGCATTCAGTGTTTTAATCGCCGCCTGCACTGAAGAAACACTCGCATTATAACTGTCATTCACGAGCACTACTTTTTCACTGAGATGTGATTTTTCAAAGCGCCCTTTGGTAATTTCAACATGATCTAAGCCTCGCTGGATCTCTTCTTGCGAAATATTTAATGCAAAAGCACACGTTGTGGCGGCTAAAATATTTTGAATATTGTGATAGCCAAATAAGCTCGTCTCAAATTGATAACGCTTATGATCGCTTTGGAAGGTGATTTGTGTCATATCCTCACCTAGATCCTTCTGTTCTATAAATTGAACATTAGCCTCCATATTCGACATACTATAATATTGTTTTTGGCAATCGTAACTTCTCGATTTTTCTAATACCCGACCATCATCCATATTCACGATCGCCACACCTTGCGCCAATAAAACCTTAAATAGTTGCGCTTTTTCGTCCAGAACGCCCTCAATATTTTTTAAGCCTTCTAAGTGTTGCGCGGAGACATTGGTAATTAGAGCGTGGGTTGGCTGCACTATTTTTGCCAAGTATTCAATTTCACCCGGTGAGTTTGTCCCCACTTCAATCACAGCATATTTTGTTTCTGGACGAATTTTAAAAAGCATCAAAGGCACACCCAGATCATTGTTATAATTGCCCTCCGTCACAACCGTTAGCGCCTTTTGAGAAAGCATACTACCCAAAATATCTTTAGTGGTCGTTTTACCACAGCTTCCTGTAATGGCAATCACGGGGATTGAAAACTGTTCGCGCCAAACTTTCGCCAACGCTCCTAAAGCCTTTCGGGTATCTGCCACTAAAATTTGAGGCACATTGATTTTCTGACGTACCGAGACTAAAACCGCAGAAGCACCATTTTTAATCGCATCATTAATGTACTGATGTCCATCTCTTTCTGCCACAATAGCAGCAAATAACATCCCTTTTTCTACTAATTGCGAATTGAATGCAGCGCCTTGCAAACAGATGTCACTTCCAATATATTCAGCACCGATTTTATCTGCTAATTGTTTAAGTGTTAACACAATTCATCTCTCTTAAAACCTTCAATAATTTTTCTTTCATTAAAGGGAAGCTTTTCACCCATAACTTCTTGATAGCATTCATGCCCTTTCCCTGCCACTAAGATCATATCGCCTTCAAGCGCATGTTGTAACGCATACTCAATGGCTCTCTTTCTAGATTCAATCACTTGATAATCATTCCTGTCAAAGCCTGAACATACATCTGCAATAATGCCTGAAAGCGCCTCAAACCTTGAGTTATCTTCCGTTAAAATCACCTTGTCAGCTAATCTCTCCGCTATTTTAGCCATCTTAGGGCGTTTACTTTTATCACGATCCCCGCCACAGCCAAAGATACACCATAGCTGGCGTTTACAATGCATTTTCGCCGTTAACAAAGCTTTTTCCAAGGCATCTGGCGTATGTGCAAAATCTATTAACACCTGCATGGAAAGTTTATTTTCAACGCGATCCATTCGACCTGTAACAGTTTTTAAACCTGCTAGTCTTTCCCAAAATTTCGGATAACGCAACAGATGTGCCAAAGCACATACCGCCGCAATATTCTCAGCATTAAAATAACCCAGCATGGGAAATGCCACTGAATAGCAATCACCATAAATACATAATGTTGCCTTAAAGCCATTTGGCGATGGGACAAGATCTTTTAATTGAATGTCTGCATCTCCAATAACACTGTAGGTCATCATTTTAAGCTCAGGGCGCTCATGGGTTAAAGACTCCCGTAAGCGTTGCCCATAAGGATCATCAATATTAATAATCGCAACTGAAAGAGAAGGCTTTAGAAAAAGCTTCTTCTTTGCCTGATAATATTCTTCCATGGTCACATGGTAATCCAAATGGTCTTGACTCAGATTCGTCCATACTGCAATGTCAAATGCCACAGAGTCTACTCTGGATTGTGCAAGCGCATGGGAAGACACTTCCATCACCGTTGCCGTACATTTTTGTAAAAAATCGTGTAAGTACTGTTGAATAGACACGCTATCTATAGTTGTCAAATCTGAAGTCTCTAATAAAGGCCAAATACCATTGCCAATCGTGCCTAAAACACCCATTTTTGATTCGGATAGTCCTGCCAATTGCGCTATAAAATGACAAACACTTGATTTGCCATTTGTGCCTGTCACACCAATCATGGTGAGCTTCTTTGAAGGATCATCATAAAACCACGCTGCGAAAGCTGGCAACCTCTCTTTTAGGTTTGGGATATTATAAATTGAAGCATTCATATCACTTTGGTCTGCCTGTTGATCGCTAAGAATGACCATTGCCCCCTGACTAACCGCATCTTGAATAAAGGCATTGCCATCATATTGCTCACCTTTAAGCGCAATAAATAGGTGCCCCACCACACACTTTCGGCTATCTAAACAAGTATCTAAGACTTCAAAATTCTCAACCTGAGACGTTTTTTCAAAATAAGTCAATATTTCATTGAGTGTCTTCATAAGCTACCAACATTGCGCCATAACGGAGCTTCCTTTTACATCTACCGCGTATTCTCGAGCCACTTCATTCAGTGTAAGCTGATAACAAACATTTGCACTATTTGTTGCTTTCGCCATCACACTATACGTATCTCCTGAAAGATTCAATAAGGAAAAATTGTAGTCATCCGAACGGCTATTTAACCTATCTCTTGAATAACCCATACCTTCAAGCGTTGCACCTACATAGGTTTGATTATTTAAAAAATAACGCTCTAAATCTAACGCCATCACGCGCAACACTTGCCGAGCCTCTTCCGTATGTTTTTTTCAATATGATGATAATAAGATGGAATCGCAAAGGCAGAAATAATACCAATAACTGCAATGGTAATCATTAGCTCTAATAACGTCAGTCCATGTTGAAACATAGTGTGTTTAGTCATTCAAATAGATAATATAATTGAAAATGGTAAACAGTCACACTATAAGTTGCAATCAATATCTCTTCTGCAAGGCTATTTAAAAGTATACCCTAACGTTGCCTTAGCACCTGTAATCTGAGATGCAGTATACCCCCAAAGTGTATCCGCCATTAGTGGATTAATGGTGTCTGGTGCCTGAATATCACCGCTGAATTTAAATGCGAGACCATTCGGATCAACGGGTGCCATTTGTGAATTTTGAATCGTTCTGGCAACAATATAACCAGCCTGTCCTAAAACACTTGGCAAGGGTTTTAGGACATCTAAATAGCTATTATAACTTGTTGGCGCATAGAAACGGGATTCGTGATAGATGTCTAGCCCCATATCCACTGCTTTCGCTGTGCTGGTTCCAAAAGGTTGGAAAGTCGCAGTTTCAAAGGGCTGAAAAGCATTTTTATCTAAAACTTGGAAATCAGAGGATCCTAAAGACTGAAGTATACTATTCACATTGGCAACCGCAGAAACGGCAATGCCACATAGCAACAACACAGTACAGACAACCCCTTTCTTCACCAACTCAGCCTGACCAATAATTAACCTATCATCATACTACCATAGACTATAATTTTTACAAGTAATTTCCGACTGCAATCTGGCTTAGTCTTCCAATTCCGTCCAGCGTGTTTCTTTCATCCATAGAATAATTCCAATAATGGCTACCGACACAAAGATCAAATAAAAACTCGGTGCAATATCGCTATGGGTTTGATAAATAAGATACGTAGCAACCAACGGTGTTGTGCCTCCAAATATTGCATTTGCCACATTGTAACTTGCACCCACCGCGCTAAAACGAATCGCCGTTGGAAATGCCTCATTAATGGTTGTTACAAAAACGGCCGTCGCAGCAGAAACAATCAACATTAACACAACGCCCACGGCAATCATAATCATCAAAGAGTTTAGCGTTAGCAGCCAAAATAGCGGATATGCCAACACAGCAAGTAAAATACTACTGATTAAGAGTATGGGTTTCCTCCCTACTCTATCTGACAACGCACCCCAGAAAGGTGCCGTAAATGCGTACGTCGCTGCTGCCACTGATGTTATCAGCATTGCATGTGTATAAGGAATTTGAATAATTTCTTTCAAGTAAGCCGGCAAAAAAGCCGCTGCCGTATAGTACGCTACCCCCAGAAAACCCGTTAAACAAAAAACCTGAATTAGTTCTTTTTTATGGGTTCTGAGTGCGGTTAAGATTGGGGTTTGTTTAACATGATGTGCATTTTCAACTTCTTTGAAATGAGGAGAATCATCCATTTGAAACTGCAAATAAAGCACGCCAATTGACAGGAAGAACCCAATAATAAAAGGAACACGCCAACCCCATGCTAACATTTGCTCATCACTTAGCATATAAACCAATGCCATCACAACCAGTGAACTCACCAAGGTACCCGTTCCTGACACCATCGTGCCCCAAGAAGTGACAAAACCTCGACGATGATCTGGTGCTTGCTCTAATAACATCACCAGTACACCATTATACTCGCCTCCCACAGAAAACCCTTGAAGCATCCGCGCAAACAGCATCACCACCACCGCAGTGATCCCTATCTGGTCATACGTTGGCAATACTGCCATAATAAAAATAGAAACCGTAATGCACATCATGGCAATGATAATGACTTTCTTACGGCCTATTTTGTCGCCTAAGTTACCAAAGAAAATGCCCCCAATCGGCCTCATAATATAGCCTGCAGCGAAAACACCAAAAGTGCTCATCAAAGCAACGGAAGGATCTCCTGAAGGGAAAAAAAGATGGGAAATATAACCTGCCACAAAAATAAATGCAGTAAAATCAAACCATTCAATACCAGCACCCACTGCCGCATAAAAAATGCTTTTTCTTGACATGGTATTATTTGAAACCGTCATCCAGTACTCTCTTTGAAAACATACTTATATTTTCAGTCTAGCGAGATAAAAGTAGATGTCCAAGAAATTAAACGCAACAACGTTTCTTTATTTCAACATATACTCTCGGTAATATTGTAACTCCGCAATAGAGTCTTTAATATCATCCAAAGCCAAATGCACACCCTTTTTCTTAACGCCTTTGTAAACCTCTGGATACCAAGCAGAAGCAAGGATTTTCAACGTGCTAACATCCAACAAACGATAATGGAAATACGCCTCAAGTGTTGGCATATATTTTGCAAGAAATTTTCGATCTTGCCAAATAGAGTTTCCACAAAGTGGAGAAGCACCTTCTGGCACATACTCTTTGATAAAGTCTAAGGCTTGCTTTTCAGCTTCTACTTCAGAGATAACACTCTTTCTAACTCGCTCTGTAAGACCGGTTTCACCATGTGTTTTCACACACCACTCATTCATCCCATCAATCACATGATCCGGTTGAGTAATAGCAATAACAGGGCCTTCTGCAAGAATATTCAGCTCACTATCGGTCATCACCACCGCAATTTCAATAATGCGATCGGTCTCAACTTCTAGACCTGTCATTTCAAGATCGATCCAAACCAAGTTATCTTTACTTTTTGTTTTCATTGTTTTGCCCAATTCTTATTTTGTTATTTTGCACGAGAAACATACTCACCGGTACGAGTATCGACTTTCACCAATTCCTCTTCTTGAATAAATAAAGGAACACGAATTACCGCACCCGTTTCTAAGGTTGCAGGTTTTCCACCCGTGCCTGCCGTATCCCCTTTTAAGCCGGGATCGGTTTGCGTCACTTTAAGTATCACAAAATTAGGTGATTGCACACTCAAAGGGTCGCCATTAAAGAGCGTAATGGTGCAGATATCTTGCTCTTTCAACCATTTTTTTGCATCCGCAACGGCAACTTCTGAGGCGGCATATTGCTCAAAAGTATCTGGCTCCATAAAATTATAAAACTCACCATCAAAATATAAATACTGCGCATCAAATTCCATCACGTCAGCACCTTCAAGACTTTCGCCAGATTTAAAGGTTTTCTCAATCACACGTCCTGTACGCAGGTTACGAAATTTAACTCGGTTAAATGCCTGCCCTTTCCCTGGTTTAACAATTTGATTTTCAATAATACTCATCGGATCTCCATCCAATAATAACTTTAATCCATTCTTAAATTCATTTGTGCTAAATGTTGCCACAAGTCACTCCCAGTCATTAAATTCGATAAAAAAAACACGTTTATATCATACCTCAAATCTAGATAAACCTGCAGAGTTACTTAATTTTTTTCATGATTTATGTATATACTCTAGTTAACGCAATCGTCAGAAATCCGCTCAATGAATCCTCAGGACATCGCACAGCGAGCATGGGAAAAATATTCCCAAAGCTGCACCGACAGCGGGCTACCCATTCCCTCAAACAAGCAATTTCAAAAAGAAGCGCCTTTTGTTTTTGAACTCAGTCAATTTACCTCCAATTTTGCGATACGCTACCCTGCTGAATTCAATGAGCTAGTCAATTCTGGCGACTTGTTCCGAACGGATCATTATCATCCCCATTATGCCATTGAAATCAAAAAACATTTACGCACGAATCCCACAGAGATGGCATTCAACCAGTTTATACGCCTTTATCGACAAAAAGAGTCAGTGAGAATCGCGTGGCAACACTTTCTACTGAAAGACAGTTTTGAGCGTTTGGCACTAGAAATTTCTGTCCTTGCTAACACTTTGATTCAAGCCACGCACGACTATTATTTTAATCAACTTATCACTGAATTAAATTTAGCCGATACTCCTCCTCAAATGCTGATCTTAGGTATGGGGAAATTAGGCGCGAATGAGCTAAATTTTTCTTCTGATGTGGACCTTATTTTCTTCTACCACCAAGATACTAAATTTAAAGCCGCTTCTGGAAAAGAAATCCTCTCTCTGCGGTTTTACACAAGACTAGGGCAAAAGATCATTAATAGCCTACACCAGCTTCAACCATCTGGTTTTGTCTATCGTGTGGATATGCGCCTACGCCCTTTTGGTGATAGCGGTCCACTTGCCATGTCTCTCAAAGCATTTAATGACTATTGCCACAAACATGGTCGAGATTGGGAGCGGTATGCCATGATTAAAGCCAGATGTATTACCGGTGAAGCCAAACACCAAGCGCAGCTAAAAGAAATCATTCATGGCTTTGTGTATCGCCCCTATCACGACTATAAAATGGGAGATGCCATCCGAAAGATGAAACAAAAAATTATTTCTGAGATGAAAAAAACCCATAACAACATCAAGCTTGGACGTGGTGGCATTCGAGAAGTGGAATTTATCACTCAGAGTTATCAACTTACCTACGGTGGGCAAAATATTCTCCTCACCGTACCCCACTTAAAACAAGCGACCTATGCATTGGTATATGCCGACCTGATCAGCAAAGAAGATGCCGATACACTCTATAAAAACTATGTGTTTCTACGCAATGTCGAAAACTCACTCCAAATGCTAAAAGAACAACAAACACACACACTCCCCGAATCCAGAATCGATCAAACATTGGTCGCACAATCGCTTGGAATAGCAGACTGGAAAACGCTTTTTAATCAAATTGAATGCACCCGCCAAGAGATTCAAACCCTATTTGACCAACTCACACATTTTACCGCCGAATCAAAATCACTTCCTTCAGTACCTTCTCAAAAAAACACCATTACAACCGAATCGTTACCAAAAGAGACACTAAGCACATTGCCAGAAAAAAGCACCCTAAGTGACTTAATTTTCTCCTTTAAGGCTCGCCTTTCTAAAGGAAAATACCCCGAGGAGTCGTTATCACTAATTTATGACCTTTTACCTACCATTGAACTCACCGTCCTTTCACATTCGCATTGGGATCAAGAAGATATCCTCACCAAATCCCTGAGATTTCTAAAAAAAATTATTCGTAGAACAACCTACTTATATCTATTGCATGAACGTCAAGCAAATGTGGGTGACTGGCTTTCTCTTATCCAACTAGGTGAGCGGTTTGCAAGCTTACTTGAAAGGCATCCATTTTTACTTGAACGAGCATTAATGCATCGCTACAAAAATCAACTTTACTTACAACAATGCGATTTTAGCGACAAACTCACCCAAGTTTTAAAACACATTGACAGCGATAATAAAGAAGACTTAATGGAAGCAACACGACGTTTTCAGCTCAGGCAGCTTTTTAATATTGCGGTTGCAAAATGTCGAGGGAAAATAACCCTAATGGAATCTTCCGATGTAATGTCGGCGCTTGCCGAATCTATTATCATTGAAGTCTTACGCCAAGCTTGGGTTGAGGTTTTTCAGCACGAACCCTTATCTGAAAGTGAAAAATTACAGCTTCAGCAAAACCTATCAATTATTGCCTATGGAAAACTTGGTGGACTAGAACTAGGCTTTACATCTGATCTAGATATTATCTTTTTATACTCTGAAAAAGATACTTTAAAATCACACGAGAAGTACTTTACTCGAGCGGCTCAACGATTTGTTAGCCTTATGCAAGCACACACCTATACTGGAAAATTATACGTAATAGATTTACGCTTAAGGCCTGAGGGGAGTTCAGGGCTATTGGTTTCTTCTATTTCAGCTTTTGAAAGGTATCAAGAAAAATCTGCTTGGACATGGGAACACCAAGCTCTGGTTAGAGCAAGGTGGGTTACAGGCAGTCCACATGAGGTCCGACAACGTTTTGAATCTGTTCGACAACAACTTCTGATAAAGCCACGTGATAAAAAAACACTCCAAAATAAAATTGTAGAAATGCGCCTCAAAATGAGAAGCCAATTATTAGGCAAACATAGAGAATTTGACGTGAAACAAAGCCCTGGCGGAATGGTAGATATTGAATTTATTGCACAATTTTTTGCTCTTTGCTACACACCAAAATACGCGCAAATTAGCTTTTATACCGACAATATTCGGATATTTGAATCTATGGAAACGGCAGGATTACTCAGCATAGACGAGACCTCTGATCTCATAAACAGTTATTGCTATTATCGAGATTTAGCCTATCATTGTTACTTTAATAGCCTTCCTGCCATTGTAGAATATGAGAGGGTTGCAGGCTACCCTGAAAAGGTGCTTGCTGTTTGGGATAAATATTTATTAAACACATCCAACTCGTAAATTTGGAGTAAGAAATGACCGGCACCACCGAAAAAACCAAAATCACAGTCTCCGTTAAAAAATCAGAAACATCCGCCTATTGCCCCACTCCAGAGCATGAACTCTGGAATCAACACCCTCGTATATTTATACGTCTAGATAACACTAAAAAAGAAGCGACCTGCCCATACTGCAGTACCAAGTTCAAGCTCGTAAAATAACTTAAAGCAATGAATAGCACGAACTCAAATTCGCATAAATACCTAATCATTGCACCTGCCTGGGTCGGCGATATGGTGATGGCACAATCATTGTTTCTTTATCTTAAACAATTACACCCTTCTTGCACAATTGATCTCATTGCCCCATCATCAAGTCTTGCCATGGCAGACTTTATGCCTGAGATTACCGAAGCCACGCTTGGCGACTTTAAGCATGGGGAGTTCAGTTTAGGCAACAGACATCGTTTTGGAAAATCGCTCCGCGACAATGGCTATACGCACAGCATAACTTTACCCAACTCTTGGAAATCAGCACTCATTCCTTACAGTGCCAAAATACCAAACCGTATTGGCTGGAAAGGTGAAATGCGTTATGGCTTGATTAATGATATTCGCACATTAGACAAAGAAAAATACCCTTTAATGATTGAGCGTTTTGATGCTTTAGCCATTCGTAAAAATGACCCTTTACCCAAAACACTGCCTTTTCCAAAATTCACTATTCCCAGAGAACTTTCCCATCATATTCAAGATAAGTTTAAACTTAGGCGTCGATCTGATAAAGCCAGCAAGATTATTGCCATTTGCCCAGGGGCTGAATTTGGACCCGCCAAAAAATGGCCCGCTCGCTACTATGCTGAGGTGGCTACTTTATTGATGAATGCAGGGCATACAGTTTGGCTATTTGGTGGACCTGGAGATATTAAAACAACGGATGAAATATTGGCACATGCGGCGAAAGACAACATCACAAGTTTTGCTGGCAAGACATCTCTACCCGAAGCTGTGGCACTTTTAAATAAAGCGGATGCCGTCCTCAGCAATGATAGCGGACTTATGCATATTGCTTGCGCCTTAGATAAGAAGACCTTTGTAATTTATGGATCCACCTCTGATAAATTCACACCACCCTTGCATGCTGGTGCAAAAATTATGTATTTGGAAGGCCTTGATTGTCGTCCATGTTTTAAAAGAGAATGCCCGCTTGGGCATATGGATTGTTTGAATAAGCTTACGCCTAAAAAGGTTATTCAGGCGTTTAATGAGTATCTTTCTGAAAGTTAAACCGCTGCCTTAATGACTTCTTGCAGTTCGCCTTCTTCATACATTTCACAAATAATATCACAGCCACCGATCAACTCACTATTCACGTAAAGTTGTGGAAATGTAGGCCAGTCATGCACCAAAGGCAAGGTTGCTCTGATTTCTGGGTGCTCAAGGATATTGACGAAAGCAAACTTCTCACCACAACCTCTTAATGCTTGAACAGATTGCGCTGAAAATCCGCACTGTGGCATGGATGGTGTACCCTTCATATAAAGGATGATTTTATTTTCTTCAATTTGCTTTTTAATATCAGCAATGACTTTCTCTTGATCTATCTGTGACATCTTACGGTTCCTCGTGTATTATACTGTGTGTTATATGAGACAAAATTAGTATCATATAGAAATTATTACCACCATCCTAGCGAATATTTTGGTTAGGTCAATACTAAAGGAGCACATTTATGTCATACACACTACCCACTTTGCCTTATGCAATGGACGCATTAACACCACACATTTCTAAAGAAACCCTTGAATATCACTATGGTAAACATCACCAAACTTATGTAACCAACCTCAACAACCTTGTTCCAGGCACGAAGTTTGAAGGAAAATCTCTTGAAGACATCGTTAAGTCTTCGTCAGGCGGCATCTTTAACAATGCCGCTCAAATATGGAATCATACCTTTTACTGGAATTCCCTGTCACCAAATGGTGGCGGAAAACCAACGGGCGCATTGCTTACAGCCATCGAAGAAAGCTTTGGTTCGTTTGAAGCATTTAAAGAAGCATTCAGCAAAACCGCTATCACTACTTTTGGTTCTGGTTGGGGCTGGCTGGTCAAGACACCAGCAGGAAAGCTTGAACTTGTTAGCACTAGCAATGCCGCAACACCGCTTACAACAGACTCAACACCATTACTCACCTGTGATGTTTGGGAACATGCTTACTATATTGATTATCGTAATGCGCGCCCTAAATATGTAGAATCTTTCTGGGCATTGGTAAATTGGGATTTTGTTGCGAAGAATTTTGCAGCTTAATTTCGGTCTAAGAATATATTTTTTAAAGGTCAGCCATTGCTGGCCTTTTTTATACCCACAAATACTTTTATTTATCCCTAATCTCGCCTTAACTTGTCCGAAACTGCCACAGGATTCGGCAGCTTCAACACGACAAAATAAGATGAAAAGACAAACGTAAGCATGGTCACTGCTTGAATCACAATATAGGCCTTATTATCCAATAACTGGCTTTGAACTGCCATAAAGGCAATCAAGAGTGAAAACTCACTGGCTTGCCCTAACCGTACCCCCACTTCCCATGCTGTTTTTCTTTCTTCTTTGAATAACAACAGCAAAAACCAATAAACAATAGGTTTCATCACTAAGATCATTACTGTTAACACCAACACAACGGCAATAACTTGATAGGCTAAGGTAAAGTCAAAAGCTGCACCAATGCTAAAGAAAAACACAATCAGAAAAAAATCTCTTAAGGGTTTTAGATTTTCATAAATATACTGAGAAATGGGTGAAGATGCCAAGGTCACACCCGCAATAAACGCACCAATCTCATGCGGGACACCCAGCCAAAAGGCAAGTTGTGCCATCCCTAAACACCAGCCAATAGCCAGTAAAAATATGTATTCTTGGAAACGATTGAAGTGCCTCAATAGTTGAAACAAAACATATTTTTCAGCTAAATATCCGACCAATAACAAAACAGGGAGCGCCAAGAATACTCGAATCAGCTCAAAGTACCCAAAGGACTCCACCCCCACCGACAGTATTCCTAATCCTGTCAACATCACAATGGCGATAATATCTTGTAACAACAAAACACTAATCACAATATTACCGATATGTTGGTGATGTAACGCTGTTGTTGGGAGCAGCTTCAGGCAAATAATCGTGCTGGAAAATATTAAAGATGCGCCAATAATTAAGCTTGCCGACCATGAAAAGCCATAATAATGGCACACTAACACCGTCATACAAGCAAAAATGCTGCTCGAAACAAAGGTGACTAATATCGTCTTATTCAACATTTTCATCATATTCTTAAGCTGTAAATTCAAGCCCAATAAAAACAGCAAAAACATAATCCCTATATTTGAAACTTGTATGATAACTTCTGTGCTATTAATAATTTTCAAACCAAAAGGTCCGACCACCACACCCAATAACATATAAGCGATAATCAACGTTTGGCGTGTAAACAAAGCAAATGTTGCAAAAACCGATGCGCCAAAAAATATAACAAAGAAAACAAAGAGTAAATCAGAATGCTGCATAAGTCGTTAGGTAAAATTAAGCATGCTTCAATCATAGCGGTGATTGATTCTAAATTACAGCGCTATTTATATTTCTATTATGTCAATAATTTACTTTCTGAACATTTGGTCCAGATCTTTATAAGAACCCAACCATAGATGTTTATTTAAGGAATCCCTCATTAATGAGGAATTAATGTTACAATTAAATGAATTTTAAATTAAGAGTCTTGAGTATGAAGAAATCTAAATTAATATTTGTTGCTGGACTGGGGACTATGTTTGAATCCTTTGATTTTTACTTATTTAGCTTATTCGCTATTCAACTGAATTACTCATTCTTTGGTAGCGTTAACAAACATTCAGTCCTGTGGATTTTTATTATTTTTGCAGTAGGCTACCTAGCTAGAATAAGCGGCGCTTTAATATTTGGATATTGGGGTGATAAAATAGGAAGGCTTTATTCCTTTAAGAAAACAATAGTCATAATGGCTTTGAGTTCAATTGCTATAGCATTCATACCCTCCTATCAATCCATTGGCTTATTTGCGGTAGTATTTCTTATTACTCTTAGGTTTATACAAGGAATATCTTTTGGTGGGGAATTATCAGGAGCAGTCATCGTTATCGTAGAAAACTTTAAGAAGCGCAGAGCATTAAGCATTATGTGCATATCTATTATGGCAAGCATTGGACTTTTGTTGGCCAACTTTATTTACACAGAATTGACTTATTATTTAAGCCATCAGGATATGATGAACTACGGTTGGAGAGTAGCTTATGTATTTGGTGGTCTCGCATTATTCCACAGTTATAATGCCAGAAAGGATATCGCTGAATCTGATGAGTTTAAACTCTGCTTGAAAAGATACGAATATAAAAATAGCATTAAAGTAGTTTTTAAGGATTACAAAATACTTCTATTACTCGGTATTTTATCACTTATGGGGGTTCAACTTTATTGGGGGACAATTTTTTTGTATTTCCCTCAGTACATACAATCAAGTACTTATTTAAATATTTCGATCAGCAGCATAAATTATACTGCTACTATAGGGCTAGTATTTGGGTATGTGATTGGAGCATGTGTCGCAGAACTAACATCCATTAAACTAACTTATACATTATTTACGATAGCTTCATTGGTTATGATTATCTCTGTATATCTTATTATCACAAATACGCACTTTTCTGTCGAATACATTTATTTTTTAGTATTGGTGCTTTCCTTGTTTCAGGGTGCTTGTGGAGTCTTATGTTTACTTATGATGGCAGAAAGATTTCCTCTTCGATACAGATATTCTTTATTGGCAATAGCTTTTGCGCTTTCAGCATTTCTCTTTGTTGGAATACCGCCATTCATATTCTCATACTTTACAAGAGAATCATCGATGTATATCCCTATGCTAGTTTTAGGGATAGGTTATTTTATTCAGTTAATCGCAGTTCAAATA
>CAUZSH010000041.1:0-18246 GCA_963582935.1 Gammaproteobacteria bacterium | reverse complement strand
ATCATTGTTGCCGCAGCTTCCACTGGGTTGTTTGCACAAACCACTACAGAACAACAAACATCCACATCTAATCAAACTAATTTTTCATCTCAAAGCGATTTTAGTCGTTGGCAAGTTCGCTTGAGAGGTCTGTGGGTTGTACCTGATATTTCTAGCACTACTCTTCCTACTGTCGGCGCTAAAGCTACAAATGTCTCAAATTCCTTAATACCAGAGCTGGACATTAACTATTTCTTTACGCCCCATATTTCGACAGAACTGATTCTTGGAACAACAAAAAATAGTGTAACAGGAACAGGCAATTTAGACTTAGGAAGCGTCTGGCTACTACCTCCAACATTAACCCTTTTGTATCACTTCACACCTAATTCGCTAATTAGCCCTTATCTTGGTGCTGGTATAAACTATACCGTATTCTATGGCGCCAAATCGGGTGCTGTTGACAGCATAAAATATGACAATGCTTTTTGTGTTGCCTTTCAAGCAGGGATGGATATAAATATATCTAAACAGTGGTCTATTAACTTTGATGTTAAGAAAATCTTCCTAAATACGGATGTTCATATCACTGCAGCTCCTGGTGAGAACTCTGAAACACTCAATGTTAAAATAAATCCCTGGATATTTGGTGCTGGTGTGGGATATAAATTTCAATAAACACCCCAACTAATTTAATCGTCTTAACACCCTCAATTAATAAGGTGATTAAACTAAAGCTGTCATCCATTTGAAAATATGGCCTCCATGCACTAGTTATTATCTTATGCACGGCATTATTGGCTTATGAACAATGAAAAATGGAATGACCATCTCTCTGGTAGCTATATTATTTAGCTTACCTATAATTTCTATTTCCTATGATCGCCAACCCATTAAAGTGTTCAATAACTTTAATGAAACGCTTCAAATGCATCTTATGAACGGCAAAAACCCATTTGAAGGTCTGCTAGAGGGAAACCTTATTTTTTCAGGGAAATCCATTGATCTATATGTGATGAAAGGAATCAAGCACACACAGAACTTTATCGAATTTAAAGAAAAAGAAAAAGACAACGGCATGAGAAAATGGATATTTACCTTTAGCCGTCAAAATCAATACGCTTATGCTAAAACTAGAATTATAAGCGAAGGACTAGCCGTAAGCTATGATATTAATGTGAACACGAATACACTTCATGCTATATATCTGTGCAGTCAAGAATATGCACACTCACATCAAGGCTTGTGTACATAAAAAGCACCTCGTATATAAAAGATTACTTAATGCGTGGATCTAGCTCACCCGTTTGATAACGCTGGAACATGGTTTCAAGCGAAAGCACTTTGATCTTACTTGCATGTCCTGCTGAACCAAATGCCTCATAACGTGCCTGACAGATTCCACTCATTGCATCTTTTGCTACAGCATTATATTTACGAGGATCAAATTCCGCACCATTTTCAGCTAAGAAACGACGAATCGCTCCCGTTGCTGCCATACGTAAATCCGTATCAATATTAACCTTACGCACACCATATTTAATGGCTTCCACAATTTCAGAAACGGGAACTCCATAGGTTTCACCCATAGAACCACCATATTCATTAATAACTTTTAACCAGTCTTGAGGCACAGAAGACGAGCCATGCATGACTAAATGCGTGTCTGGAATGCGTGCGTGAATTTCTTTTACACGTGAAATTGCTAAAACATCCCCTGTTGGCGGTTTTGTAAACTTATAAGCACCATGGCTGGTACCAATCGCAATTGCCAAAGCATCCACTTTGGTTTCCTTCACAAAAGAAGCAGCTTCTTCAGGATCAGTCAAAAGTTGTTCTTCTGAAAGTTTCCCGACAGCGCCCACACCATCCTCTTCACCTGCTTCACCTGTTTCAAGAGAGCCTAGACAACCAAGTTCCCCTTCAACAGAAACACCACAAGCATGAGAAAAACCAACCGTTGTTTTTGTGACATCCACATTATAATCATAATCAGCAGGTGTTTTACCATCTGACATTAATGAACCATCCATCATCACCGATGAAAATCCTAACTGAATAGAACGCTGGCAAATATCAGGGGATGTGCCATGATCTTGATGCATACAAACAGGAATATGCGGATATTCTTCAATAGCGGCTAAAACGAGATGGCGAATAAAAGGCGCACCCGCATACTTACGAGCTCCTGCAGATGCTTGCAAAATAACCGGGCTATCAACTCTGTCAGCTGCTTCCATTACGGCTCTAATCTGCTCAAGATTATTCACATTGTAAGCAGGGATTCCATAACCATACTCTGCAGCATGATCTAATAATTGTCTTAGTGAAACTAATGCCATTTTTATCTCCTTGATTGCTTAAATTTAATTAGTTGTATCTTATAAAACATTTCCAACTTGAACCACTTTAATTTTATTGGTCCCGCCTAGCGCGCCCATATGGTCGCCACTGGTTAACACAATCCACTCTTCTTCTTTCACAAGCTTACGTTTAACCAGCTCATCAATGGCTGATCTATTAACATAAAACTTAGGCATTCTTGTTGAGTCAAACTCAATCGGCATGACGCCTCGATATAAAGTCATTCTTCCTATTGTATCCTTATTTCTAGTTAATGCAAAAATAGGGAGATCTGTATTGATCCGAGACATCCATAGTGCCGTTGAACCAGACTCTGTTAAGGATAAAAGTGCTTTTGCCTCAACATGATTCGCCAAATATACCGCCGATATTGCAACGGCTTCATCCACTTTCTTATAGCCACGCTCAATATTGGACTTGGTCACAATCGTCAACAATGAGCTTTGTTCGGCAGCTTTAATCACGCGATCCATGGTCGCGATTGCCTCTACCGGATAATCTCCAGCTGCAGATTCAGCCGAGAGCATCACCACATCTGTGCCATCTAAAACGGCATTTGCCACATCTGACACTTCAGCACGTGTAGGCGTTGGGCATGAAATCATAGATTCCATCATTTGGGTTGCGGTAATCGCGATCTTATCAAGCTCACGGGTGCGATTAATAATCATCTTTTGAATTGCGGGCACGTTTTCATCACCGACCTCAACAGCAAGATCTCCACGTGCAACCATCACCGCATCGGATGCCATAATAATGTCATCAATGTTGTCAACTGCCTCTGTCCGCTCTACTTTTGCCACAATGCCAGCATTACAATCCTGATCTTTGAGCAATTGACGGGCATAACGCAAGTCATCACCATCACGCGGAAAGGAAACCGCAACATAATCTACATGGAGCGATGCTGCTGTTTTAATATCTTCTTTGTCTTTTTCTGTTAACGCAGGCGCCGTCAGACCACCGCCTTTCTTATTGATGCCCTTATTATTTGATAGAACGCCACCAGCCGTCACAGTGCAAACCACCTTTGAGCCATTCACTTTTTTAACGGTTAAAACAATTTTTCCATCATCTAAAATCAGAATATCACCCTTATTAACATCATTTGGAAGTTCTTTATAGTCAATGCCAACCGTTAACTGATTGCCTTTTTCTGAATCCATTTCAGCATCCAGCGTAAACTCAGCGCCTTTTTCAAGTGTCACTTTACCATTTTCAAACTTTGCAACCCGAATTTTAGGTCCCTGTAAATCAGCAAGAATACCAATTGGAACGCCCATTTCTTTCGCAATATCTCGAATCATCTGAACACGTTTACGATGGTCATCCGCTGTACCATGAGAAAAGTTGCAACGTACAGCGTTTAATCCCGCTTTAATCATCTTACGCAAAACTTCTGGCGTTTCGCTTGCTGGACCTATTGTCGCTAATATTTTTGTTCTTCTCATGACTTCACTTCCTCTTTCGATCTTTCCTTCAAAATTTCAACCGCTGGCAATGCCTTCCCTTCTAAAAATTCTAGAAATGCACCGCCTGCCGTAGAGATGTAAGAAACATCATCTTGAATATTATATTTTTCAATTGCCGCAATCGTATCTCCACCGCCCGCTAAAGAAAAGGCGCTACTTTTTGCAATAATCTCAGCCAATGCTTTTGTGCCATCTCCAAAATGTTCAAATTCAAACACACCTAAAGGACCGTTCCAAACAATGGTTTTGACGTCTTTTAATTTTACAGCAAGCATCTCTTCTGTTTTCGGACCAATGTCTAAAATAATGTCTTTATCTTCTACATCTTGGACTTGTTTTACCGTTGCTTCCACAAACTCTGAAAACTCAGTTGCCACTCTAACATCAATAGGTAATGGGATTTCACAACCGTATTGAGTCGCATCCCGTATTAATTTTTCAGCAATAGAAACCAAATCTTTTTCATATAAAGATGCGCCAACATTATGCCCTGCTGCTACCAGAAAAGTATTCGCTATACCGCCCCCAACAATTAACACCTGTACTTTCTGAACAAGGTTTTCAAGCACAGTCAATTTTGATGAAACTTTAGCTCCTCCCACAATCGCGGCCAAAGGTTTAGCCGGATTCTGCAACGCTTCACCCAAGGCTTTCAGTTCTTTCGTTAAAAGAAGTCCTGCACAAACTTGTGGCGCGTATTGAGCAACACCATAAGTTGAAGCTTGCGCCCGATGAGATGTCGCAAAAGCATCCATCACAAAAACATCGCAGAGTTGCGCCATTTTACGCCCTAAAGCCTCATTATTTTTTTTCTCACCCGTATTAAAGCGTACATTTTCACACATAACCACTTCACCTGATTTCACCAAAACCTGGCTAAGCCAGTGTTTTTCAAGCTTTACGGGTTGCCCTAATAACTCAGAAAGCCTTTTTGCCACTGGTTGTAAAGTGCTTTCCTCATCATACTCACCCTCGACTGGGCGCCCGAGGTGAGACATTAACATGACTTTAGCATTTTGAGATAACACGTATTGAATCGTTGGCAATGCGGCTCGAATCCGAACATCGCTCACTACTTTACCATTTTTCAAAGGCACATTAAAATCAACGCGAATAAGTACTTTTTTGCCTGAAATGTCTAGGTCTTTAATGCTTTGAATATTCATGAATACATTCCCAGTTATTTGATGGCTATAATGCAAAAAGGCGTGAGAAGTATCACGCCTTTTAAGCTTAAAATTTACTTGGCTGCAAACCATGCCTTTGTTGTTCTTAACATCTGGCACGAGAAGCCCCATTCATTGTCATACCATGCCAGCACCTTCACAAGCCTGCCATTCACACGGGTTTGTGTCGCATCGAATATCGACGGACGTGAATCGTGATTAAAGTCAATCGAAACCAGCGGTGCAACATTATATCCCAAGACTCCAACCAAATCATTCTCGGATGCTTTCTTAAGAATTGCATTCACTTCATCAACCGTGGTTTCCTTTTTTGGAAGGAAGGTTAAATCAACCACAGAAACATTGATGGTTGGAACTCGCATTGCAAAACCATCTAGTTTACCCTTAAGTTCTGGTAACACTAAACCAACGGCAGCCGCAGCCCCAGTTTTAGTTGGAATCATGCTAGAGGGTGCTGAACGTGCACGGCGAATATCCGGATGATACACATCCAATAGACTTTGATCATTGGTAAATGCATGAATCGTTGTCATCAATCCAGACTCAATCCCAAGCGCATCATTTAAAGGCTTAACAATCGGAGCTAAGCAATTTGTCGTACAAGACGCATTAGATACCACTGTCATTTTTGAAGTTAAGACATCATCGTTGACACCATAGACAATCGTTGCATCCACGTCATTTCCACCTGGCGCAGAAATCAATACTTTTCTGGCGCCTGCCTTGATGTGGGCAGAAGCTTTTTCTTTTGAGTTAAATATGCCTGTGCATTCAAATACGATATCAATATTCAAATCACCCCAAGGTAGGTTTTTTGGGTCTCTTTCTGAGAAAACACGGATTTTTTGACCGTTGACAACCAATATTTCTTTACCTTCTGCATGTACGTCACCAGGGAAACGACCATGAGTAGTATCATACTTTGTTAAATGTGTATTCGCTTCCAGATCAGCCATATCATTGATCGCCACAATCTCAAACTCATGATTTTGATGACGCTCAAAAACTGCCCGTAAAATATTACGGCCAATTCGACCATATCCATTGATTGCTATTCTAATTGGCATATCTTTTCTCCTAGCCTATTTATAATAGGTTCTGTGCATTCTCTACGACATTATCTACTGTGAAACCAAAAGCTTCAAACAGTTCGTCAGCAGGAGCGGATTCACCGAAATGATCCAACCCAATCACAAAGCCTTTCCTATTTCGGATCAAACTGTACCACAAGCCTGTGCTGGAAGCTTCTGCTATAATAATAGGCACTTCTGACAGCAAAACTTCTGTCTTGTATGCGTCAGATTGTTGCACAAATATATCGGCGCACGGTAAGGAAACTACACGAGCGTTAATATTTTTTGATGCCAATACTTTTGCAGCTTCAAGCATTAACTCCACTTCTGAGCCAGTTGCTGCCAATACAATTTCGGCATTTTGTACGTCTTTCAACACATAGCCACCCTTCTCAATTTGAGGCAGCAAATTCATGTCATCGACAACTGCAGGTAAGCCTTGACGTGACAGTGCTAAAACGGAGGGTGTTTTTTGCTCTTCGCAAGCCACTTTCCATGCCACTTGGGTTTCAAAGGCATCCGCTGGTCGCCATACATTCATATTCGGAATAAGTCTCAAACTCGGAACATGCTCAACAGGTTGATGCGTTGGTCCATCTCCGCCCACGCCGATAGAATCATGTGTCATAACATACACCACAGGCAAGCCAATTATCGCACTCATACGCATTGCATTCCGCGCATAATCCGAAAAGACCAAAAACGTACCACCATAAGGTCGATAACCGCCATGTAATGCCATTCCATTCATCATCGCGGCCATGCCAAACTCACGAACACCATAGGAAAGATAGTTTCCCTCGCTATGATGGTTTATCCATTTTGTACCTGACCAGTTGGTTAGGGTTGAACCCGTTAAATCTGCAGATCCACCAAACATTTCAGGTACGATTTGGCAAATGCTTTCAAGTGCCATCTGTGAAGCTTTCCTACTGGCAACTTTCGGCATATTTTTTACAAGGTTTTTAAATTCTTCTTGCATCGCATCATTCCAGCACTCTGGAAGGTCATGTTTCATTCTTCTAATAAATTCAGCAGATTCAATTGGATAGGAGATTTTATAGGAGGCAAATGTGTCATTCCATCTGTTTTCTAATTTTTGCCCTTTCTCAGTGGCATTCCATTCTTTGTATATATCATTTGGGATTTCAAATGCAGGATATTTCCACCCAAGCGTTTCTCGTGTTAACGCAATTTCCTCATCACCTAGTGGTGTACCATGTGCTGAGGCCGTATCCGCTTTATTTGGAGAACCGAACCCAATAGAGGTTTTACAACAAATTAATGTAGGTTGATCGGTATTTGCTTGCGCTTCTTGAATAGCTTTATCAATGGCATTTGCATCATGCCCATCTACATCCGCAACCACGTGCCAGTTATAAGCTTTGAATCTAGCAGGTACGTCTTCGGTAAACCATCCATCAACTTTACCATCAATGGAGATGCTATTATCATCCCAAAATAGAACAAGCTTCCCTAAACCAAGCGTACCCGCTAGAGAGCATACCTCATGGGAGATTCCTTCCATCAAACAACCATCTCCTAAAAAGGAATAGGTATAATGGTCTACAATTTTTGCATCAGGTTTATTGAATTCTATTGCCAAGAGTTTTTCAGCCAAAGCCATCCCAACAGCATTTGCAATCCCTTGCCCTAATGGTCCTGTAGTCGTTTCAATACCCGGCGCATAACCATACTCTGGGTGTCCGGGTGTTTTTGAGTGAAACTGCCGAAAGTTTTTGATGTCTTCGATGGAAAGCTCGTATCCTGAAAGGTGCAACAAAGAGTAAAGCAACATGGAGCCATGCCCATTTGATAAGACAAAGCGATCTCGATCATACCAGTTTGGGTTCTTTGGGTTGTGGTTTAAATATTTACGCCAAAGTACTTCGGCAATATCTGCCATGCCCATTGGCATACCTGGGTGTCCTGAGTTGGCTTTTTGAACTGCATCCATTGAAAGAAAGCGGATGGCATTTGCGAGTTGTCGTTGTTGCATATTAAGAGATCCTCCACGATTTAATGGCACTTATATTACCATCAAAAAATGGGGATTGGTATGATGTCTAGCTTGGTAAATACAGTATTTCGTCAGTAGCTTCGTCATACACCAGTTAAAGTATGAGCAAACTCCCGGATTCAAGACCTTTCGGCGGTATTTACATACCCATACAATATGACATTGAAGCCTGTATACGCCACCACCCATTATACCGCCTTAAGGCTCATTCACCCACGGGTATCACCCGTGGTGCTCTGTCTTCGACCGTATAGCTGCACTTAATGTATTTAATAGGCGAGATTCAAAAAACAATTTTGCCCCTAAATAAAAACCAATACCAAATGCCAACATACTCGCCAAACCTGCTATCACATAAGGAAGAACATCAAGAACGTTATTAATTCCGCTATTGGCATTGATAATCGGAGGCTTAATAACAGCAAGCATGGGGCAAAACGATATTGTCATGAGCTTTGGTAAAGAAGTCTACTCAGGGATGTTTGTCTGCGGAATTATTGGTTTAATCATTGCATCTTTTTCTATTGATTAAGGTGCTTGATCATTCAAAAATTCACAACCTTAATCGTCTACAATTTGAAAAAAATCAAATTGTGCGCGAGACTGATAGTGAAGCTCATCATTTATTATTTTAGCTCCACTAAAATAGATATAAGCATTGTTCTTGAGTAAATTGCCCTAAGTTTTTATTGGGGTTGATTAATTGAGATATATCTAAATCTTTCAATCAATACGTATCTATGACAATCTTGCGCTTTCTACAAGAACTCCACCAGAAGATAATGCATCAATGAAGGCTTTACTCGCTTGGCTCCATTTTATGCTTGCCTCGTTAGGTACAATCTTAGGATACCCGCTCACATTCATTATGATAATTCCGTTTTCTGTTGTTAAGGTTTCGTCATGTTTTGCACCCTCCACGTTTCCGCCATCAGATAAAGCAAGGTCAACAATAATGCTTCCTGGCATCATCTTCTTTTGTGTTTTGATGGGGATCATCAGTGGTGAGCGTTTATTTGCAGATCTTGCAGCAGTGATAATAATATCTGCATTTATTACCTCTTCGAGCACTTTTTGCTGGGTTTTTTCAATGGATGCTTCCTTGTCGATAATAATAGCATTGGCTCCAGATGCTTGAATGACTTTTTTATGAGTGTTTTGAGTACAAAAAACTGTTGTGTCTAAGTTTTGAGAAATAGCTTCGTTCAGAGCTGATTTTCCAGCTGAACCATATCCTATAATGACAGCTTTAGCAGGGGTCCCTGAAAATTTATTTATTGCGTCTTGTAATGCTAGGCTCCCCGTGATTTTGCTCATTGCTGCCAATATATTTAATGTGCTTGTTTCAGAAACATTTAGATAATCAATGCTATAACAGATAATGTCATGATCTTTGTAACGCTTAATGTGATCACTATTTGGCTCTTTGGGGTCAAGCGCTCCAATCATAATGGTGTCTTTTTCAATTTGAGAAAGTTCTTGTATTTCTCGTTCCTTATTTGCTCTTTTTACACGAACGATAAGATTTATATCTTTAAATAATACCTTAACGTCTTTTCCTATATTAATTTTTCGAATGATTGCACCAGCTTCGACGTATGCACCATCTTCAACAGAAACTCCATCGCCAGCACCAGCTTCAATAAATACACTGTGTCCTACTTTGACAAGTTCAGTTACTTGATTAGGAAGCAGTGACACTCTTCCTTCTCCTGCTCTAGACTCTTTAACAACTAATATATTATACTTTTTCATATCTGGTTCCTTTTTACTTAAAAATTACTCTATTAGTAATATTGTTCCAAGCGCATAAGCTTGTTAGCTTTAAAGCTGGTAAGACTTTGAAAGATGCGGTTAATCAATAACACCATCACCTAGACCACAGCACAATTGGAAATATCAAATTTTTATATGATTTCTAAAATAACATAGCGTACAATACTTTTCACTTATCAGGTCAAAGTAAAAACGTCTTTTACAGCCTCATAAGTTTAGTTTAAATAAATAGCGAGTATAATAATGTCAAAAGGTACAGTAAAATTTTTCAACGATTCTAAAGGTTTTGGTTTCATAGCTCCAGAAGACGGCTCAAAAGATGTATTCGTACATGCTTCTGGTCTTGCAGATGGAACATCTTACCTAAATGATGGTGATGTCGTTCAGTACAATCAAACAGAAGGCCAGAAAGGTCCTCAAGCTGAGAATGTTTCCATAGTATAAGCCGTCAAAACATATTTAGGCTTAATCCATACTTTTAATATATTCTAAAGCCTCACTCAATTGCTCAGGTGGCATAATCCTAAGATTCTTAGCTTTGGATTCATGCAGCGCATCATAAATGCCAACTGCTGAAACGCACAGAATGTTCCCTGAGTTATACACTTCGCCCCAATAAACAGGTCGTTTCCTTGCTGTAAGTCAAATTTTTACACGTATCCGGGCTTAACCTGGTAAGCCCATGATTTTAAGCGATTCATTTCATTGAAACTCTTTTCAATCTCCCCCATCAACCAAACCCACCCAAATATCATAAACATTATAATTATCGCACTAAAACCATAATACCCCCACCACGTTGGGATAACGTAAATCCATAGTAAAATACAGGCTATAAGGTAAATTATCCCCAACACCCATTTTTCCCTTTTCATTTTCTTTCTTTCTTCATCATCTGACATGTGTAACACCTTTTGGTTGTTAATCTTTTGGCTATATTTTAGGCCTGCATTGTAGCATTAGATATTCATATTCTCTAAATTTAAAAATTCGCACACGCGGGCTTCATTAATTTACATTTAGGTCTGAAGAAAATGTCATTGATATTCGACAGGTTATAGATTCAATGCTCGAGGAAGATAACATGAAATTTATGCCATAAACGCTTATTTAATAGGGTTTAAAGAGTGTCACAGGCACAAACCAGCGCAATGTTGGATTAACCCCTAGAGGAAACCGATAACGATCAACCAAGGCGATTAATTGATTAATAAGGGAGTTGTGGAAGGTGTCGTTTCATCGATGTTTGGAGTTTCACAACGCACCATTTATCGGCTGATTAAGTAAGGTTTATTTCGTTTGGAATCATACTCAATACGTGACGGGTAATCGTTCCCTATGGATTCAAATACATTTATCAAAGTATCTACTGAAACTCTGCGTATTCTTTTTTTTGCATCAAAATCCGATGCAACAAGTATGGAATCCAAACCAATATCCACCTCAATCTCAAAAAAATAACTGTGTATGACTTGATTACACAAATACTTGACCGTTATGGCATCTCTAGATGGTTCGTGCATTTTAAAGTGGTTGTTATATCTACTAAAGAAATTAATTCCATTTTCATTAGACCAAACATTAGTAGGATAACTAAATACTTCAATATTTTTATCAAAATTGTCACCAGAAACCTTATGTGACTCGTATAACTTTCGGATTGAATAAAAAGAAACAAAAATTGTTTTTTCTACTAATGCAAATGATGAAGAACGCCAATACTTTTGTCTTTTTTTTTCTTTAAGAATTTTGGCAGATCTCAATAGATCATCTTTCCAATATTCTGACTCATATATCATAACAAACCCCCATTACCAAAGAGCTAACAATTATAACAGAGCAACAAGAGAAGTAATGCGGTATCAACCTCACCACCACCCTCTCCTACTGGCTCTTTATAATTGTAAAGGTAGTTATCATTGTCTCCACATGTTATTATTTCAACCTCTGCTATCCTTTTGGATAAAGTTAAAAAACAAAGCAACGATATGCAAATATCTGAACAGAAAAAGCAACGCCTTCCTGATAAGCATAAAAAAACATCACAATGCCAACACTTAATGGTAAGCCAGACAATAGCCCGCCTAATTTTGGACTCTTTTCAGAGACAAAAAACAAACCCAGCACCATTGCGATTGAGATGAATCTTTTGATAATGATAAGCGTCATTGAAAATCCTAAGTGTTATAACAACTCAATTATATCTCTAAAGCATACAAAGGCAGGCGTATTGCTCGGTCGCTCATAATAGATTTAGGCATCCATGCCAAAATCGAATCGCTACCCTCGCAGATGGTTCTGCCTCAGACGTCCACCTCCGTACCGATCTTCCAAAAAACAAGCCTACAGTCTCGTTTTTGAAAGCCACTACTGCGTATTTGACTCTACGGGCTGTGGAATACCTTCCAGCGTCCAAAGGTCGAAGCGCTCCGCACAATCTCCCAATGGAGCCGAAAGGCAGCCCTTCTGAGGACTACTCGACCTCGGCTTCGCCTTTCCCTGTCTCGCAGCGAAATATTATCCCATACCTAGACAGTAACCACAGATGCTCTACACTTGATAAATTATGATTTAACCTGATTAAAGCATAAACCAATGCAAACCCAACCCATTCGAATGGTTTCAATCATTTTATTTTCTATAACCATTCTTTACGTTTGCCTGTCCTGTTTTTATCAAGTATCTCCCACATCTACCGTTGGATACTTTCATACAGCAATGGGCTTAAGTACAAAGTCAGTTGCCTATATATCTGCACTATATTTTATTAGCTATGCTTTAATGCAGATCCCAAATGGCATCCTCATTGACCGATTTGGCATCCCATATGTACTACCTATTGGAATATTTATCACACTTATTGGAAGCATCCTATATTGGTTAACCCCCACCCCTGAAGTTTTTGCCATTAGCCGAATTATCATTGGTCTTGGTGCATCGGTCGCCTATATTTCTGCCATTTACATTGGCATCACACTTTTCCCCATTACGCTCCTACCTATGCTCATAGGGCTTGCTGAAGCTTTTTCCACACTGGGATATATTTTAGCGACAAATACCTATCAAGATTCCATTGATAGGTTTGGGTGGAACACGACAAGTATTAACCTCATTATCATAAACATTATTCTTTTAATCCTTGTGATTATTTTAGTGAAAATGCAATATGGAAATTCCAGTAATTCTGATGAAGAGCATTCACACAAGAACATAAGTAACACTCTGCTTGTCGGTCTCAGGCTCTTTAAAAATAGAACATTCACAGCCATTATTATTTACACCTTCTTTACTTGGATGCAAATTATGGCTTTTGCTGGCTATTGGGGGAAACAGTATTTCCAGACGATGCATGAATACTCAGAAGCAAAATCCCTCTCACTTATGGCGGTGTTCTGGGGCGGGTATCTTCTAGTCTCTTTACTGATCGGTCCTATTGCAAAACAATATGGGAGAAAAAAACCGCTGTTACTCCTACTTTCCGCTATAGCACTAATCACTTCGATTATTATGTCTATCCCTATTTTATTTAGTTACCTGACCTTAATTATCATATCCGCTGTATTAGGGGCTTCCATCTCTGGCATTATCCTGAGTTTTGCCATGATTGCAGATATTGCGCCGCATAGCCTTAAAGGATCCGCGATTGCAACCAACAACACGGTACTTATCTTGGGAGGACTTATTGGGCAATATTTATTTGGCCTCCTTACTCAGAATGGGGAATTAGCATCCATACTCCCTAGTGAAATAAATGCCTACGACTACATTGCTTTGTTAATGCTTCCAGCTTGTGCCGCCTTCGCCTTTATTTCTATTTTAATTGGAACAAAAAACTATCATGATTAGCTCATCCTTGCTAACAAGCCTTGATTTCTCAAGGAATAATGATTTACTTAAACATATAGATTGCTAACTTGTATAAGCATATGATTGAAAGCATATTAATTGTTGATGATGAACCTCTGATTTGTGAGCTTATCTCTAAACTTTTGGCCGATAAAGGCTATCAAACACATTCTGTATTAGATGGTAAAAATATGCTTTCTTACCTTGAGAGCAATGTCCCAGACTTAATCATCCTAGATTTTTTATTACCTGACATAAACGGTCATAAATTATGTAAAGAGGTGCGTGAGACATCCACTGTACCCATACTCATGATTACTGCTCACGATAGTGAAACTAACATGGTAAAAAGTTTTGAGGTAGGGATTGATGATTTTATTGCAAAACCATTTAACCCTAAAGAACTTGAACTTCGTGTTGAGGCTATCTTAAGAAGAAGTAAGGCAACCCAAGAACAGCTCACCCATAACGCCAAAAAAAGCTCCTCCATCACTTTTGGCGTTTGGACCTTTGAACGAAATGTTGATGTATTGCATCATAAAGATGGAAAAACCATCCCTCTGACCGAATATGAAGTTAAGCTACTTGAGATTTTCTGCAACAATCCGAATCAAGTAATTAGTCGCGAACAAATATACAAAGCCCTCGAAAGCCATTCTGATATGGATAGTTTACAGGCAATTAATGTTTATATTTATCGTCTCAGAAATAAAATTGGCAAACAGCATATCCAATCCATTCGCTACAAGGGGTATAAGTTTGTCACCTCCACAAAATAAAATAAAAAACAAAACTCACCTACGCCTTGAACTTTTTAATTTAAGCATCAAACAAGTAGCACTTGGGCTTATTTTATTCTTTTTAATCCAATCCATTTTTTTATTCTACATAAAAACCACCTATGATGAAAAAGCACACCAAGATAAAGTGAATAACACCATACTTAGTTTACTACGTTTAAGTGTGGGCTATATCAACTATGGTCCATATCAACCTATCTTGCACAAGCAAACTGAAGTTGACTCAAAAACACAGCGAAATCAATACAACTATATTATTGGCACACTCCCTAATTCGATTAATATAGATCCATACTATATTGACGTTACAAAGTTCGAAGCCATTAAAGAAAAGCTTTATACAAACAAGTCTATTTTCCTAACCTTCTATTCCGGTCGGGATGCAAAGTGGGTCACATTTTATGCTTTCATTGATGCCTCAAGTGTTTTTTGGCCATTACTCCTCATGTCTATTATCATGCAACTTATTGTTATCGGGTTCCTACTCTTCTTAATATATATCTATCGTTATGTATTTCCAAAAAGAATGTTAAAGGCTGCCTCTAAAACTATTCAATCTCACCTTGATGTAGGTGATGACACACTTCCTTCCCATCTTCAAGCACACATGGTGGAATTAAACAAACGCATTCGCCAACTTATTTATCAAAAAATCATTATGCTCAGCTCCATGACGCATGATATGAAAAATTCCATTACAAAAATAAGACTCTTAGCATACTTCTCCAATAACAAAGAAACTACGCTTGGCATAGAAAAAGAGCTTGATGAAATCCAGACGATCATCGAGTCCTCACTCGCCTTTTCTGAGGGACGGCTCACCAAGAATAAAAAACACTTTGATATTAAATTATTTGTAGACACATTCGTAAGACATTTTCACGCAAAAGGCTTTGATTTTGAATATCAATGTCTTCTTGAAACAACTTTTATTGATGGGTATCCTGGATTATTGAAACGCGCTTTAAGCAATATCCTCATCAATGCAAAAAAATATTCTACCGAATATAATTTATCCCTATCTAAAGAGAAACAAGGGCATGATAAATCTGTTATTGTGATCAAAGTAACGGATAATGGTCCAGGAGTCTCCAAAGAAAGCTTGGCAAAAATCACAGAACCTTTTTACCGTGGGATGGATGAAAATATTGAAACCGTTGAGGGACATGGATTGGGACTTGCTATTACCAAAACCGCTGTGGATTTCAACCAAGGAGCATTGCATATTCGAAACAAACCAGAAGGCGGGTTAGAAATAAAAGTGATTCTGCCCATTCCTAAATGAATATCACATTAACTATTTTTAATAGCCGCCTCAATAAACCCAGAAAAAAGTGGATGCCCTTCACGCGGCGTTGAGGTAAACTCAGGGTGGAACTGACATGCCACAAACCATGGATGCTCTTTGATTTCCACAACTTCTACCAACTTTTTATCCGCTGATCTCCCTGCAATCGTAAGACCTGATTTTTCAAGCTCGGCAACATAATTTCCATTCATTTCATAACGGTGACGATGACGCTCTACAACTGAGTCACCACCATATAATTTATAGCTCAAGGAGCCTTCTTCTAAATGGCATAATTGCCCACCCAAACGCATGGTACCACCAAGATCAGAGTCAACTGAACGCTGTTCCGTTTTACCTCCAGAGCTTTGCCATTCTCTAATCAATCCAATGACCGGATACTTTGTTTTTACATTAAATTCTGTACTGTTTGCCCCTGAAAGGTTTGCAACATTTCGTGCATAATCAATAACGGCCACTTGCATACCTAGGCAAATGCCCATGTAGGGAATTTTATTTTCCCGAGCATATTTAGCACTTTTAATTTTACCTTCGATTCCTCGATCTCCAAATCCACCAGGCACAAGAATCGCATTTGCATTTTGAAGTTGTGTGAAATCGCCTTTTTCAATATCTTCAGCATCAATAAGGTTAATATTTACCTTACAATGCTGATGTAAGCCTGCATGTAACAACGCTTCATTTAGGGATTTATAGGCATCATTTAAACCCATATATTTCCCAACCATAGCAATGGTCACTTCTTTTGTTTGAGATTTCAAACAAGCAACCACATTATCCCAGTCGGTTAAATCCGCTGACTTAACATGTAATCCTAAATGGCTTACCACACAAATATCTAGACCTTGATCATGGTAGAGTCTTGGAATTTCATAGATGCTCTTAACATCAATACCTGAGAACACTGCGCTAGTAGACACGTTGGTAAACAACGCAATCTTACGGCGATCACTTTCCGATATAGCTTTTTCACAACGGCAAACCAAAATATCTGGCTGGATACCAATAGAGCGCAACTCTTTGACAGAATGTTGCGTTGGCTTTGTTTTCATTTCACCCGCAGCCTTAATGTAAGGGACAAGCGTTAAATGCAAATACATACATCTATTCTTACCTACTTCGATTCCAAGCTGGCGAATGGCTTCCAAGAAAGGCAGTGATTCGATATCCCCTACCGTTCCGCCAATTTCGATAATGGCAACATCCACATCGTCTGCACCTTCAATAATTTTATGCTTAATTTCATCCGTAATATGTGGAATAACTTGAACTGTGCCGCCTAAATAATCACCACGACGCTCTTTTTTAATCACATCTTGATAAACACGTCCTGCCGTGAAGTTATTTCTTTGGGACATTTTGCTGCGAATAAAGCGTTCATAATGCCCAAGGTCAAGATCAGTTTCTGCACCATCTTCTGTGACATAAACTTCACCATGTTGAATCGGGCTCATGGTACCTGGATCAATATTAATGTAGGGATCAAGTTTCATGATCGTGACATTGAGTCCACGACATTCTAAAATAGTTGCAAGAGAAGCGGCTGTAATCCCCTTTCCGAGCGAAGAAACAACGCCACCTGTGACGAAAATAAACTTAGTATGCGCATTTAAGCTTGCCATAAAATCACACTGATAATTAACCTAATCAATGTTGAAGTAGAATATCAGATGTCTCCATACTTATCAAATCAAATCAAGATCATTACGCTTATATAGCGCAAATATTGACCCAATACATAGCACTGCAAAATACTTGTGACGATAATAAAGGGCACCGTCAAGTTAACTTTTTGAGTGCTCAGAGGGCAATTATAGCAAATTTTAGGCGCAAAGGATCTCATGAGCTGCGTCATCCCAAATGTCTCTTGCCAAGTTAAATTGACAACGTCTTTCCTCAGCCGAATTCCTATATCTGCCTACGGCAACTGAAAATATATTTCTAGTTCTCCCCATCAACACTAACATCTTCTGCGCCCCCTGAAGCGACTTGAATTTCACCAAGCACTTCTCCTTTCACCTAGTGGGCTGGTGAGAGTTTTCAGCTCGATTGTTTAAGCGTTTATGACTTCTATGGTCGGCTCCCGGCATCATATATTAAATCGGCCTAAAGTAACTTTTTAATTTATCCGTAACTATGACTCTAGTCGCTGGATACGAGCCTAATAAACGTGTAAGAAATCTAATAGCTGCCTTCTTATTCTTCCTTTTTTGGAGAAATATATCTAGCTCCTGACCCTCTGAATCAACCGCACGCCAGAGGACGTATTTAATGCCATTGACTTTGATATTCGTTTCATCCAAATGCCATTTATCTGTTGGCTTACGTTCACGTTTTTTAATAACCTCAGTAAACTTGGAGCCGAATTTATTGCACCAGTTTCTGATGGTTTCGTGACTGATGAGAATCCCACGATAAGC
>CAUZSH010000040.1:0-18274 GCA_963582935.1 Gammaproteobacteria bacterium | reverse complement strand
AGACTGTAGGCTTGTTTTTTGGAAGATCGGTACGGAGGTGGGCGTCTGGGGCAAAACCATCTGCGAGGGTAGTGATTCGATTTTGGCAGGAGCCAAAATCTTCTATGAACGACCGAGCAACACGCATACTCCTTTGGGCATGCCTCGTTTGAACATTGCCATATGGAGTGCATCACAGACTAATTGAGCTTTCATGCGCTTATTCATTGACCAGCCAACAACCATTCTTGAATATAAATCAACAATCACACATAGGTAGAGCCATCCTTCCTGTGTGCGTAGATAGGTGATGTCTGTTACCCACTTTTGATTTGGTTGAGTGGCTTTAAATTCTTGATTGAGTATATTGGGGAATACTTGTTTATTGTGATTTGAATCTGTTGTTGTTTTAAAACGTTTTGCTGCTTTTGACTCAAGCCCCATTGTCTTCATCCGAGCTGAAGTACGTGCAACTGTCACCTTCTTACCTCGGTCTTTCAGGGTTTCATATATTCGGGTAGCCCCATATCTACTTTTATGTTCGTTGAAGATGCTTGTGATTTCTTGTAGGTCTCATCTGACTCTAAAGCGAGTTTAACTGCCTCACGCTTGAACTCTCCTGTGTGCCTTGTACGTGTCATTTTTTATTCCTCTATTCTGGGTTGGTGATTGTCCCAAATTGGAGAGGTAGGTCAAACTTTGATGACATCATTTCCGTAACCGCTGGTTTTATATCCTTGTTGGTGAATAGTTTCTTCAATGGTGTTGCGGACAGATTTTATTTCATATTCAATAATCATAGCGTTAATAATAACATATATTAAAATGCAAATTGTTGCGATGGCGCTGACAATTACAGTGCATTCCAGCCAGGCAATTTTATCTTTTTTGCTCAAATTTTTTCAATTAAGTTAGAAATTGATACTAGAAAGTATAGTTAGGAATTGATACATAAATCAATCCAAGCCTTACAGTGTTACCCAATGCCAAAATATTTAGCATCAGGATGCGAAAAATAAACGCCTGAAACACTGGCAGCAGGCATCATGGCATAGCTCTCTGTGAGTATTGTCCCAATGTCGTCGGCTTTAAGCCATTCAAACAGTGGTGTTTTCTGGTCATGATTGGGGCATGCAGGATAACCAAAAGCTGGGCGAATACCACGATATTTACACTTAATAATTTCTTTATTATTGAGGCTTTCATCGGGTGCATAGCCCCAAAACTCCTTTCGAAGCCTTTCGTGTAGATGTTCAGAAAAAGCTTCGGCTAGACGATCAGCTAATACTTTGACCATGATTTCATTGTAATGATCATATTCTTTAACAAATTCGTCTGCTTTTTCAGAGGCACCAAAGATGGAGGTCACAAAACCACCAAAGTAGTCTGTGACATTGCTCTCCCTAGGGGCAATGAAATCGCTTAAGCAAAGATAAGGCTTTCCTTTTGGTTTTTCATTTAGTTGGCGCAGGTTCGTAAAGGTATGTTTGACCTTGTGTTTACGACTGTCAGAATACACTTCAATTTGCTCATCGCTACCATTGGCATAGTCAATGGTTAGAATAGCCTTGGCAGTTATCCATTTTTCTTTAATGATGCGCTGTAGCATATCTTGAGCATCTTTAAAAAGCTTGGTCGCTTCCTCTCCTTTTTCACCATCCGTAAGAATTTTTGGGTAGCTGCCTTTAAGTTCCCAAGCATGGAAAAATGGTGTCCAATCAATTCGATCCAGTAGGCGTTCAATAGGGTAATCTTGCCAAACTTTTCTGCCGATAAAATTAGGTGTTTCAGGTGTGTGTGCCGTCCAGTCGAATTTTAGTTTATTTGCCCGAGCATATTTTAAGGAAACCTTATGGCGTTTTATTTGCTGAGCATCAAATCGTGCTTTGAGCTTTAGATGTTCTTGTTTAATCTCTTCAAAATAGGCGGCTTGTAAGGTTGGGCTGAGTAGTTGCGTCATAGTGCTAACAGCACGAGAAGCATCTAGGACATGAACGGTAATGCCATGCAGGTAAAAGGGTGCTATTTTCACTGCAGTATGCATTTTTGAAGTGGTTGCGCCTCCAATCATCAAAGGAATATTCAGGTCTTGCCGTTGCATTTCTTTTGCCATGGTTGCCATTTCATCTAATGAGGGTGTAATGAGACCACTTAACCCGATTACATCAGCTTCTTCAGAAATCGCAGTATCAATAATCTTTTGGTAGGGAACCATCACGCCTAAATCAACGACATCATAGTTATTACATTGCAATACCACGCCCACAATATTTTTGCCAATATCATGGACATCGCCCTTTACCGTTGCCATGATAACCTTGCCTTTTGACTGTTTTTTGCCACCTTTTTCCGCATCAATGAAAGGTACTAAATAAGCAACAGCTTGCTTCATGACACGAGCGGATTTGACCACCTGAGGTAAAAACATTTTGCCCGACCCAAAGAGATCTCCCACGATATTCATGCCGTCCATCAAAGGACCTTCAATCACTTCAATCGCTTTTGAAAAAGTCACTCTTGCGGCTTCTGCATCCTCAATAATATATTCGTTCACCCCTTTCACTAGCGCATGCTCTATCCGTGCAGCAACGGGTTGTTCTCGCCATGATAAATCTGGTTTTTGTGTTTTAGACGTCGATTTAATATTTTGTGCATAGTCTAATAGTTTATCCGTGCCTTCTGGATCGCGATCAAATAAAACATCTTCGGTTAGATCGCGTAAGGTTTTATCCAAGTCTTCATAAAGCCCAATTTGACCTGCATTCACAATACCCATGGACATTCCCGCTTTTATCGCATGGTATAAAAAGACGGAATGAATGGCTTCCCTTACAGTATTATTTCCTCGAAAAGAGAAAGAGATATTACTTAGCCCACCTGAAATCATCGCATGTGGCAACGTTTCTTTGATGGCTTTGGTGGCTTCAATAAAATCAATACCATAACGTTTATGTTCGTCCATCCCCGTGGCAATGGCAAAGATATTCGGATCAAAGATAATGTCTTCGGGAGCAAAGCCAATGGTTTCGGTAAGCAGTTTATAGGCGCGCGTGCAAATCGCTACTTTGCGCTCATGGGTGTCGGCTTGACCTTTTTCATCAAATGCCATCACAACAATGGCAGAGCCATACTTCATGGCAAGTTTGGCATGTTTGATAAATTCAACTTCACCCTCTTTAAGACTAATAGAGTTCACAATCCCTTTGCCTTGAATGCAGCGAAGCCCCGCTTCTAGGATGTCCCACTTAGAAGAGTCGAGCATAATAGGCACGCGGCAAATATCAGGTTCGGCAGCAATTAGTTGCAAGAACTTAACCATGCAAGCTTTGGCATCTAACATGCCATCATCCATATTAATATCGATAATCTGTGCGCCATTCTCAACTTGTTGTTGGGCGATTTGAAGTGCTTGATCATAATCCCCTTCACGGATTAGGCGTGCAAACTTTGCCGAGCCTGAGACATTCGTACGTTCCCCGACATTGATAAAGTTGGTTTCTTTGCGAACCACTAATGGTTCAAGACCTGCGAGCTTGCAAATAGGTTTATGTATTTTCGGTTCTCTAGGAGGGATACCTTTAAGTGCTTTGGCAATGGCATGAATATGTTCAGGTGTTGTGCCACAGCATCCGCCAACAATATTAATCAATCCAGATTCAGCAAACTCTTGGATCAATGATGCCATATACTCGGGAGACTCATCATAACCACCGAACTCATTTGGAAGCCCTGCATTTGGGTGGGTATTAATATAACAATCCGCAATATCCGAAACCGCCTGAATATGTTGACGTAAATCTTTTGCCCCAAGCGCACAGTTAAAACCCACAGAGATTGGGTTAACATGTTTGATGGAATACCAAAATGCCTCAGCCGTTTGACCTGAGAGTGTGCGTCCACTGGCATCGGTAATCGTGCCTGACATGATGACGGGTAGTTCAATGTCGTGCGCCTCAAAATAAGACTTGATGGCATAGATGGTTGCCTTGGCATTTAAGGTATCAAAAACCGTTTCAACCAAGAGGATATCCGCCCCCCCTTGAACCAATCCATCGATGTTTTCAGTGAAAGAGATCACCAATTCTTCGAAGGTCACATTACGAAACCCTGGATCATTGACATCAGGAGACATGGAAAGTGTACGGTTTGTCGGTCCAATAACACCGGCTACAAATCTTGGCTTTTCGGGTGTGAGCTGATTATATTTATCCACCGCTTTTCTAGCGAGTAGGGCACCTGCCTTGGTAATATTAAAGACCTGATTTTCCATGCCATAGTCTGCCATAGAGATAGCCGTACAATTAAAGGTGTTGGTTTCAACAATATCGGCACCAGCTTCAAGGTAGGCTTCATGGATCTCTTGAATAGTTTCTGGCTGGGTTAAGCAAAGGAGGTCATTGTTTCCTTTTTGATCATGAGCATGATGTTGAAATTGTGAGCCTCGAAAGTCTGTTTCTTCAAAGTTTTTTTGTTGAATCATCGTACCCATGGCGCCATCAAGTAGGAGTATATTTGACTTAAGGGCGTGATGGATTTTTTGCAGGGTATTCATGATTCGTACTTAATTAGTAGATTTTATTTATTTTATCGAGTGTATCTGATTTATTGCAGTTGCGTAAAGGTTATTAGTTGTCTTCGACTACTATAGATAAACCGGCATTTTGAAGTAGTTTATGTGTGGAGATCTTTAGAATCTTGAGGCAGTTAAAGAGCAATAATTAAAGTAGATTTAAATAACTAAATAGCAATAAAAAAAGCTAAAACTATTGCGATTATTGTTTTTAATGATATTATACGTTCAAGTAAACAAATTAAATGGCTCGAAATGATGAAAAATTTATTCAAAAAAGTACGCAGTGTAATGGTTACTATCAAGAATGCTTTGAATGAGCACACATATTTGGTCGGTCAATGCAATAAAGGTTTAGGCACTTTCTAAACAAAAGCAAGTATCTAAATTATTTGGTCATAAAAACAAGGAGTGGAACATGATAGATACTAAAATCAAAAATGCTTTACATGAATACGCATATTGGGTTAACTAATGCAGTAAGGAAGTCGTTGGATTGTAAGTTTAGATAAGCATTCAAATAAAATTTCTTAAAGTCGCTGTTGCGGCTTTTTTTGTGTTTGAATTTTTGTTATTCATTCGATAGTCTAGTAGAAAGAAAACCAATTGAAGTACGTGTATGGCACTCACAATCATTTGTCAAAATAAAGACCCAAAACCTTGGGTAGAAGAATTGTTACGAAAAGATCCATCATTAGATATTAGAATTTGGCCTAATGATGGTGACTGTAATGAAATTGTGGGCGCACTCACATGGATGCACTCTGAGGGTGCTCTGCAAGATTACCCAAATCTTAAATGGGCTTCTTCTATGGGGGCAGGCGTCGATCAATTCTTAAATGATGCCAAGGTTCCTGCTCACATTATCATTACACGCCTTGTGACAGATCAGCTGGCTGAGTCCATGTTTGAGTATGTGCAAACAGCCGTATTGTATTTCTTTCGCCAGCTTGATGCTTATCGTAATGACCAAATTCAAAAAGTGTGGAGACCATTGCCTGCACCGAGCAAGCTAAATTTAACGATTGGTATTATGGGACTTGGAAAACTGGGCAAATATTTAGCGGAACAATTTTCGAATGATGGTTTTCAAGTGGTAGGCTGGGCGAGATCACAAAAGAATATTCACAACGTCACGTGTTACGACCAAAAAGCGTTGCCTGACTTTCTTGCAAAAACGAACATGTTAGTTTGTATGTTGCCATTAACTGAGGATACTGAAAATATTCTTAATGCCGATCTTTTTGCTCAGCTTCCAAAGGGTGCGCATGTTATTAACGTGGCAAGAGGTGCGCATTTGGTTGAGCAGGATTTAATAGATGCACTTGATTCAGAACAGTTGTCGGGTGCGTGTTTAGATGTTTTTAGAACAGAACCGCTGCCAAAAGCGCATCCATTTTGGTCACACCAGAATATTTTGATCACGCCGCATATTTCCAGCCAAACCGATCCACGAGAAGTGATTCCGCAAATATTAGAGAATTACAATCGCCTGCAAAATGGAGAGGTATTATTAAATCTTGTTGATCTAGAAAGAGGCTACTAGTCCTCAAATTGGTATGATAATATAACTGTATTACAGTTTAGACCTCTTTATATGATAGATAAAAATATTAATCCAAAGCAAACGCTACAAGAAAAACTCAATCAAGAAACCGCTAAAATTTCTTGGAAATCACTGCAAAAATTTTTTGCCGCAGGTAATGCCATTTATATAAGCACTGAGCTTGATTTGGTTCAGGTAGCCATAGCTATATCCGAAGATAATGGACAGCAAGTGGAAACATGGATGGAAGCAGGATTGGTCGATGTTGTTTTAGATGGACAAGCCTTGTCTTGGTATGAAGATGATGTGATGGTATGGGCGGTTGTGATTCGCCCTTGGGTGCTAGTGCAAGGTATTTCCAGTGCAAGCCAAGAGGAATGCAAATAATGGAGATTAAATTTTCCAAAGAAGATAAAGAGCGTCTTATTTACAAAATAAAAGATTATTTTGAAGCTGAACTTGATTTTGAAATCGGAGGCTTTGACGCAGAATTTTTATTGGACTTTTTTGCAAAAGAGATGGGGCATGTTTTTTATAATCAGGCATTGTCTGATGTGCAAATGCAAGTAGATCAACAGTTTGACACTTTAAAAGATGCCATTTATGATTTAGAGAAAAGTGAATAGCCCTCTGTGTCAAAATAATGTCGGCTCTTTAAAATTGGAGGATATCAACTATCCTGTTTAAATGTGAAAAAAATAAAAAAGGAAGCTTATGGAAATCCTTGCAACGATCTTTATTTTACTGGTAGCTATTGAGCATTATTATATTTTAATTTTGGAGATGTTTTTATGGACCACACCTAAAGGTCTAAAAACATTTGGAATGACAAAACAGAAGCAGAGGTCTCTAAGTCGTTGGCGGCTAATATGGGTCTGTATAATGGATTTCTGGCGACGGGTCTGCTTTGGGGGCTGCTGTATACAGATAGTCAGATCGGCGTGCAAATACAATTATTTTTCTTAGTTTGTATTTTGGTTGCGGCTGTTTTTGGTGGGATGACGGCTAAAAGGTCGATTCTTTTTGTTCAGGGATTGCTTGCTTTATTAGCATTGATTTTTCTGGTGGCGAGTTAAGCTATACTTTCCCTGAGGACATTTATTTTTGGTTCGAGACCTTTATTGATGTTCGTTCAATAACAAGCTAGCATGTCACATGAAATTTCATTATAGATAAAGGGTAGAAATGAAAAGGTTTATCGTATTAATGCTAGTACTTAGTTTTGGTTTGATTCAAGTATCTGAAGCAAGGCGTTTTGGTGGCGCAAGAAGTGCGGGCTTTAGTAAGTCTGTGCCGACCCAAACAAGCGGTGTGGCAGGAAAACAGCAGGGTGCGAAAAAAGGCGGTATGTTGGGAGGCATTTTGGCAGCGGGCGCCATTGGCGCAATGCTGGGATATTTATTTGGTACAGGCGGCGGGTTCGGTATTTTGCTTTTGCTGGTCGGATTAGCAGCCTTAATCTGGTTTATGAGAAGAAAAGCGCAACAAGGCGCCTTTAATCAGAATAGACAATTTGGGCAGCAACCTAATCAGCAAGGATTTCAATCTGCAGGATCTAGTGACTATGATAATCAAAAAAAAGGTCAAAAAAGCGATCAAGTAGGCTTTATGCAAGGGTTTAGATCACAGGAGTCTCAGAGTGAATCTGGCGGTCGCACAATAGATCAGACAGCCCAAAGCGCACCTGCTTTTGAAGCAGGGAAAACATTACCAGATGGTACACCTACAACTGTGTTTGAGCATCAAGCACAAACCTTGTTTAGTCAGCTTCAAGAGTTAAATACACCTGAGTCTTTGGAAATGGTAAAAGGGTATTTAACCCCTGAATTTTTTGCAGAAATCAAAGAAGATATTTTATCAAATGAAGGCGTTGCAAAATTTGATACTCTAAGCTTACGTATTTTAGATTTCGCAAAAGAAGGGGGTGCTTGGATGGGATCTGTTGAGATCAAAGGGCAGGTGAAAGAAGATGAATACTCCGCTTGGGCTTCTTTCAAAGAGATTTGGCATTATAGCCGTGGTAAAGATGAACATATATGGAGACTTGCCGGAATTCAGCAGATTTAATATTTGTGCAGAAATTCTTTAAACCATTACCCGATTTTATAGATACAGTATTACAGACGCTTCTAAATGATGGTGTTGATGTATCACTTTATGAGTTGGATCATATATGCTATCGAGTTGCTTCAATCTCTCGTTATGATGAAGTAAAACTTATGTTACACACGATGGCAGATCAGTTGTCTGAAGCACAAATATCAGGAAGATCAATTGCCACGTTTAAACTTTATGCGCCAATTCTTTTTTTAGAGAGGTCCATTTGGGTGGTTGAAGTGCCATCTCCAAAACTAAACTCACGCTATGTTGAGGGCTTTGAGCATATAGAGTTTGTGATTGACCAATCATTCGATGCTTTTATGGAGCAATATGCACATCTGACATTTGATGTTAAAGACATGCATAAAAAAATTAATCCAGATATTCGGCTTCAGTATGATGGCTTTTCGGTAAAGTTTCATCATGCGTCTTTGGAAGATGTTATTAGATATGAGCAAAAGTGATAAAAACCATTAATACAAACAAGGGTCATTTTTAGTCATCTTTGAATGCTATGTGATCTGTCTTTTATATGGCAGAATACTATTTATCAAAGGTTTTCACTCAGGAAGAATGTGATGTTAAAATACTTATCAACGATTTCAGGAATGATATTATTTGCCTATTTTGCCGTTATTAGTTCATCTTATGCGAAACATGATGTCCATGTCACCACGCCAAGTTTTTCTCATATATCTTCGAGCGAAGTTTTATTATAGGTTTACTTCTCAGCTAACGCTGGATTATAATGTTGAGCTTTCAAATTAGCGCTAACTAGCATGCATAAAACATTTCTTAACCACGCACAATTTACGCCCGTTATCAAAAGCGGTAAGATTCAAACTATTCTGGCGAGTATGATAGGGTCAAATAAAGTACCGACCTATCACCGTGAGCATGTGAAATTGCCAGATGGAGATCGTTTACTAATAGATATTTCACAACCTAAAGATTGGCAGATTACTGATCCTACAGTGGTCTTGATGCACGGGTTGTGTGGATGTAGCCGTTCAGATTATATTTTACGAATGGCAGACTTATTCCTAAAAGAAAACTTGCGTGTGGTGAGAGTAAACCTAAGAGGGCAGGGTGATGAGCACCGCATTTATGCAAGGAAAATATATCATGCTGGCTGTAGTGATGATTTGAAACAAGTGTTGATGTATCTATCAGCGCAAGCGCCAGATTCAAAAAATATTGTGATTGGTTTTTCAATCAGTGGCAATGTTCTTTTGAAAATGCTTGGGGAAATGAAGGATGCGGCAAAATCATTGGTAGATTATGCAATAGCAATTTGCCCACCTACGGATCTTGCTAAATGCTCAGAAGTGATCAACGAGCCCCGAAACCATGCTTTTCAACGCTACTTTTTGAAACTGTTAATTAAAATGGTGGAAAAGAGGCATAAAATGTACCCTGAGTTGGGTTCTGTACCCATACTAAATAAGCACATACCCCTTTATGTTTTTGATGATCAATACACCTCTATTCAAGCAGGATTTACCAGTGCAGATGAATATTATGATCAATGTAGTTCCATAAAAGAACTTGATCAAATTACGGTGAAAACAGATATTTTATTGTCTTTAGATGATCCTTTTGTCGACAACACTAAAATCATGAAATTAGATTTACCAGAGAGTGTGACGGTTCATGCAACGGAACATGGGGGGCACATGGGGTATTTAGAAAAGCCAAAGGGGTTTAAATTAATTTCTAGATGGATGGATAAGCGTCTTTTACATTGGGTTCAATCACACCTTTAATAAGAGAACGCCACACGGATGACGACGTTTTTATTTGTATTTCCAACGGTAAATGCCGCATCCTCAAAGTCAGGAATGCCATATCTTTCTTTTATATTATTGCTATATCCCGTTGCTTCCACAGGTGCACCAAACAGGTTGGTGTCTAGAATCCCATTCCTATTTGTGTCATGGATGATTTGTATGGCATAGGTGCCTGCAGGTATATCTTTGAATGTAACAACGAGCAAACCTTTTTTAGTTTCCTTTCGGATATTCAAAATCTTTTGTTTGAAAAATTCTTTATCTTTAGCGAAGGACTTTTTGGAATTATATAGGGAGATAATAGCGTTTCCTTTCGTATATTGAAGCCCTCGAATATCGATAACCAAGTTTACGGCAAAACTATTTGTAGTGAAGAAAATAAGCAATACAAGTATGACGAGAGGTGACCTATGTTTTATATGTCGATATTTCATCCGTGGTCTAGAGAGAAGTGTACTTCCCTAAAGTTAACCTGAGGAATGTGGTCGTGTCAATATAGAATTAGTAGAGTGCTCTATATTTAAACAACCTGCCCAGCACACCAACCCGATGCCCATGCCCACTGAAAGTTATATCCACCTAGCCAACCACTGACATCTAATACTTCCCCAATAAAGTAAAGTCCTTTGGCATTATTAGCTTCCATGGTTTTAGAGGAAATCTCATTACAGTCAACGCCACCTAGGGTTACCTCAGCAGTGCGATAGCCCTCCGTGCCATTAGGCTTGATTTTCCAGCTTTGAAGTTGTTGAGTTAGCAAGGCAAGGTCTGTTTTGTTTAAGCTTTTGATGGGTGCATCTAGGAGACTATTACTCAGAAATACTGCGAGTAGACGTTTAGGTAAATGCTCAGATAAAAATGTTTTAAGTTGTACCTTTGGATGCTTCTGTTTATAGGTTTCTAACGCATCGAGGATGTTTATATTGGGTAGTAAATTAATCTCAATATATTCGCCAGGATGCCAATATGAAGATATTTGAAGTATGGCAGGACCACTTAATCCTCGATGAGTAAAGAGGAGATTCTCAGCAAAAGTATCACCAGATTCACTGGTGGCGGTGCTGTATACAGATACCCCAGAAAGTGAGGCGAATCGTTCTTTGTCCTCAAGGTGTAAGGTAAAAGGTACGAGTCCTGCAGAGGTTTGCCAGATGTTTAACCCAAACTGCTCAGCCACTTTGTAACCAAATGGAGTGGCACCTAATGTTGGAATTGAAAGACCGCCTGTGGCAATGACCAATGATTCACACTGATAGATTTCATTGGAAGTGGTGAGATGATAGCCAGCTTCAAGGGGTTCAATATTATGAATGTCAGTATTTAAGCGAATAACAACATTCGCGCTTTCGCATTCACTTAAAAGTATATTAACAATATCTTTAGACTTATGATCACAAAAAAGTTGCCCGAGCGTCTTTTCATGGTAAGGAACACTATGTTTTTCTACTAAGGCAATAAAGTCCCATTGTGTGTAGCGGCTCAATGCGGATTTACAAAAATGTGGATTGTGGGAGATATAATTTTCAGGTGATGTGTAGTAGTTTGTGAAGTTGCAACGTCCACCGCCAGACATGAGGATTTTTTTGCCGACTTTGTTGGTGTGATCTAAAACCACCACTTTACGGTGACGTTTCCCTGCCTCAATGGCGCACATTAAACCTGCAGCACTGGCACCAATGATGATGACATCAAATTGCTTCATTCTAATCGTTTTCAAGTGACTTTAAGACTTGTTCATACAGCCAAATTGCTTGAGGGTCTTCTTCTTTTGCATTCGGGCGATGTAGGTATTGACTGATGGCTGGTGTTTTAAAAGGGACTTCCGTAAAGTTAAAATCAAAGCCATATTTCTGTGAAATCTGTTTAGCAGCAGTGTCCGCAACGGTCATAACATAGTTATGATTATGAATTAAGCGTTGTGCTATCAGCAAACGGTCGATGGTGGCGACAATATTGCGAGGATCAGGTTTTGGAAGTATCTTGGTCAGCAATGCGTTAGAGGTGTGATCGGTTAATACAATATGCGATAGGTTGGCGTATTCTTTAAAGGATAGCTTATCTTTGAGTTTGTGTTGTTTGTTCGACATTAGGCAAAGGCTATTCTCTTGAATAATTTTTGGCGTGCAATTTTTAACGAGGAAGGTGACGCCAACAATGAGATCAGCATCATGTGTCCGCAGTAGAGATTCGACCTCTTTAGGGTCGCTAGAGGCGGATATATAATTGATCTTAATAGAATTATTATAAGGATTCATAATTTCAAATAATTTTTCAAGGTAAACGATTTCATAGTATTGACCAAGAATAATGGTAAACTCTGCTTTTTGCTTTTCAGGGTCAAACTGTGGCGTTTTACTATCAAAAGTCCTAAGTATTTTAATGGCGTCAATAAGGTAGCTTTGCATGTTAAGTGCTTTTACCGTGGGTTTGATATTTCGTCCTTCCATTACAAACAGTTCATCATTAAGTTCAACGCGTAACTTGCCTAAAGTGTGGCTGATGGTGGATTGTGTGGTATTTAGCTTTTTAGCTGTTTTAGAGACATTATTGGTCTCTAAAAGGGTTTTAAGAATAATTAATTGTTTGATATGTATGTTTTCGATGCTCATTTTTTAGTGCGCCCCTAGCTTTTCACTGTTGAATGACTTCATGATTTGTTGTCGCAACCAAATATTTTTTGGATCTGAGTTTTTAACTTTTGGCCAAGTAATATAGCCCTGTAATTTAGGTAAGTCCAACGGGCTTTCTTGGTACTGCAAACCAAACTTTTTAGCGTATGTCGCTGCAAGCTGTTCCCCCGTGAGTGAAACATAGTTTGGAGTTGTTTCGATCACTGAAAATATGCTTAAAAGACCATCTACGCGCAAAATTTCTCCACGAGGATCTTGTTTGGAAAATAGTGCGGATACCACACTTGATTCCTTGCCTACATTTACCCCAATATGGTCTAATTTTAAATATTCTTTTTGAGTGAGGTTTGGGTGTATATTGGAATTACTAGGATGAAAAAGCAGCACAAGCTTTTCTGCGTCAATTAAGTCACTTTGATGATTGTCTGGTATGGCGGTGGTATCAATACAGCAATCTACATTATATTTTTCTACCATAGATTGTATTTCACCTAGTGAGTAATTGGGTGTGACATATTTGATGGTGATATTTTTTTTAAAGGGCTTGATATTCTGAATAAAATTATGGAAGCGCAAGAGTACAAAATATTCCATGGCAAGGATGGTGAACTCTGCTTTTTCTATTTCGGGATCAAATACTTTTTGTGTCGTCATTTTTTCTAAGACAGAAAGTGTGTTGTGTAATCGTTTCTTTAGTGCTAACGCTCTCGGTGTTGCGATGATATTACGTCCATCCATAACAAAGAGTTCATCATCTAGTTCGCGCCTGAGCTTATTCAGGATGTGACTGACGGTTGCTTGTTTCATCTCGAGTCGGCGAGCGGTTTCAGTAACGCTGCTCGTTTCTAGTAGGCTACGAAAAACAATGAGTTGTTTTACATGGAGGTTTTGGATGCTCATTTTAGAAAATGCTCTTAAGTAAAAGGTATAACTTTATTTTAATATTAAAATCGAAGAATTTAAAGTATTACAATTATCGAATGGTGTTTATTTTGAAAATAAATCACCTTAATTTGCTATACGATAAAAAATGGGATATATTGTCTATCGTCGATTAACGATTATATTAATGTGGATGGCAATATGACAAATGCAGTGTTGAAAGTATATGGGATGGATTGTATTGAAGAAGTTCGTGCAATCAAACAAGAAATGAAAGGCAAAGTGCCAGAAGATCAGCTTCATTTTGATGTGTTGAATGAAAAGCTTACGGTGACCTTAACGGACACAAAAGTTGATCAAGATGAGGCTATTGCGCTCATTAAGCGTTCTGGATTTAAGGCAGAGCCTTGGGGGTCCTATATCGCAAGAGATGACTCCCTATCATTCTTCCAGGAGTATGGCAGATTATTAATGGCGAGTTTTAGCGCATTCTTTTTGATTTTAGGGTATGGCATTCATGCTTTTCAACATGGCTGGCTGGATGCTTTATCTGGTGGAGAATATACCGCCAATCATGTCTATCCCTTATCTTCTATTATTCTATATTGTTTTGCCATTGTTTTGGGTGCGTGGTTTGTCTTTCCAAAAGCTTTAAATGCGCTCAAACGTTTACGGGCAGACATGAATCTATTGATGGTGATTGCCGTCATTGGCGCCATAACGCTTCAGCAATGGTTCGAGGCCGCAGCAGTCAGTACCTTGTTTGCTTTGGCATTATTGCTGGAAGCTTGGAGTGTGGGAAAAGCAAGAAAGGCGATAAAATCCTTAATGTCTTTAACCCCTGAAACGGCGAGGTTTTATGGTTGTTGTGGTTCGCTAGTGGAAAAATCATTGAGTGAAATAAAGGTCGGCAGTATTTGTGTGGTGAGACCAGGTGAGAGAATTCCTTTTGATGGTAAAATAACAAAGGGTAATAGCTACATAAATGAGGCTCCCATTACGGGAGAGTCTATGCCCGTTGAAAAAAGCATTGGCGCAGGTGTCTATGCAGGCACCATTAATGGTGATCAAACTTTAGAATTTGAAGTGAGCAAGTCAGCAGGGGAGTCGACGCTTTCTCGCATTATTTCCATGATCGAAAATGCACAGTCAAAGCGTGCTGTCGCCGAGCAGTGGGTTGAAAAGTTTGCAGCTAGATATACACCAATTATGATTGGGTTTGCTATTCTGATTGCCATTGTGCCACCTTTGGTTTTTGGTGGGGATTGGTCGCGTTGGATTTATGAAGCCTTGGTGATTTTGGTGATTGCTTGCCCTTGTGCATTAGTGATTTCAACACCCGTGAGTATTGTGGCAGGCTTAAGTCGAGCCGCGAGAAATGGCGTGTTAATTAAAGGTGGAAATTATTTAGAACGCCCAGCTAAAACAAGCGTGATTGCCTTTGATAAAACTGGAACGTTGACAAAAGGTAAGCCTGTTGTACAGGAAGTGATTCCTTTAAATAACCATACACAAGAGCAGTTGTTGGCAAATGCTGTGGCACTTGAGATTAACAGTGACCATCCTTTGGCCAAAGCTGTGGTGAGTTATGCTAAATCACAAAACATTGAGTTTAAAGCGGCTGATTCATTTGAAATTATTCAAGGGAAAGGTGCAGAGGGTCTCATCAATGGTAAGCGTTATTGGTTGGGAAGTCATAAGTATTTACATGAAAAGCTCTCAGAAGATGAGGCGTGTATTGTCCATGAGGCAGCATTGAGGTTTGAGAATCAAGGTCATTCTGTTGTGGTGATTGGTTGTGATGATCATATTTGTGGCTTGATTAGTATTGCGGATGAGATTCGAGAGGAAGCTTGTGAGGTGATTCAAAAACTGAAAGCATTGGGCATTGAAAAACTAATTATGTTGACAGGTGATAATAATGGCACGGCAAAGACCGTTGCGACAAAACTGGGTATAGATTATAAGGCGGAATTGTTACCAGAAGACAAGGTGCAATACGTTCAAGAATTACGTGATCAATATGAACATGTGGTGATGGTGGGTGATGGTATCAATGATGCGCCCGCGATGGCAACAGCAGAGTTTGGGGTTGCCATGGGTGTGGCAGGCTCTGATGCAGCTATTGAAACCGCTGATATTGCACTCATGTCGGATGACTTATCTAAGCTCCCTTGGTTGATCCAGCATTCTAAAAACACGATGAATATTATTAAGCAGAATATTTATTTTGCGATTGGGGTAAAGGCTGTCTTTATTGTTCTGGCATTGATGGGTTTAGCCACTTTATGGATGGCGATTGCGGCAGATATGGGCGCATCTTTGATTGTGATATTTAATGGTTTGAGATTGTTGAAAATGCGCAAAGCTGAAAAAGTTAGTACGGAATTATCTCATGCCAAATAAGATCGAAATTACGGATAAACATAAACAGCTAGCAAAGGTGTCTGAAGCATTGGCTCACCCCACGAGAGTCGCAATTTTAGACTATATCCTAAGTCAAGAGGTTTGCCTTTGTAAGGATATTACGAAGCGCCTTCCTATTGTACAGTCTTCTGTTTCACAGCATCTCAAAAAACTCAAGGATGCCGGGTTGATTTTCGGTCATATTGAAGGGAATAAAACTTGTTATTGCGCCAATGTCAAAGTGATTAAAGCTTTCCGTCTTTTACTGGATGATGAATTTAGTGATGATCGGTTGGGTGAGGACTGTTGTCATATCCAGAATTAATAGAGGTGCGCTTTATTTTGACATAGACGCATTAGTCATTTTCAGCTTGCATTTTTTCGGCGTGTGAAAAATAAAAATAGTCAAAGATCCAATTGAAAAAATAAGCATATACTAAAAAGAAGACGACAAAGACAATATCCACAACAAATGCCGCAAACAATGATAAGTTTAGCCAATAGGCAATAATGGGTACGGTCAATATTATTAAGCCCGCCTCAAATAGGCAAGTATGAAATATTCTAAAAAGCGCGCCACGTTTTTTTCTATTGCCACCACATTTTGCTTCTACAATATCAAAAAGCATATTGTAGCTAAGGTTCCAGATAGAAGCGATAATGGAGACCACAAGTGTCAAAACAAGCATATGCCCCATATTCGTATGTAAAAATAATGCAGCAAGGGGGGTGACGATAATCAGGGCGCAAAACTCAAATAGAAATATATGAAGAAGCCTGATTTTTAAGGGAATGGAGTGCATGTATTTTCTTACTTGATAAATGTAATAAGATTGAGTGACATCATAAGTGCTTTATTGTGGTAAGCAAGATGTTTTAAAAGCATTTGTCTTATTCAATACCTTCGCCAAATAACAGATTGATTAAATAATGTTAAAGCCATATTTCGTACGGCTTGTTAGACTTGCCATCTATCTGATTTTTAAGCGAAACTCCACTCAATGGAAGAAATAGCAACATTATTATTTTGCATGTCATCAATAGTTGAACCAACGGTCCTGCGTCAGTTGAATGTCGTGTGCTCCGCCATGTTATGTATGACGGGTAGAGTCACTATGCTTGGGATTAGCAGATGGGCTGGCAAAGGTGGAAGCTACAGGACGATACAGCGATTTTTTCTAAAAACTATATCTTGGGAAAAATTGAATTGGCAACTTGCGCGAAATCAAATACAAAATATGGATAGAGTCATTTTTGCAGGGGATGCAACAACCATCACAAAAGCTGGTAAATGCACATATGGGATTGGTCGTTTTTTTTCTTCCATATACTCTAAAACAGTAAGAGGACTGTCGTTTCAAACTATTTCCCTCGTAGATCCTATTTCTAAAAAATCATGGCCAATTCTTATTGAGCAAATACTCCCCAAGGAGAAAAAGGACGATAATAGCGAAGAAGATGACAAGCCAAAAATAAAAAGAGGAAGAGGTCGACCTAAGGGAGCTAAGAATAAAAACAAAAAAGACGTGAAGTTAAAGGCTGAAATGACGCAGCTTAAAGCCATGATAGCAAGAATAATGGCTCTGGTGGCAGATCTGATGTCCCCAGTATATTTTGTATACGATGGCGCTTTAGGTAATAATGCAGGAGCGCAAATGGTTATTCAATCTGGCTTGCAGTTGATCTCTAAATTGAAACACAATTCAGCTTTATTTTTGCCTTGGGATGGCGTCTACTCTGGCAGAGGCGCTCCTAGGAAATATGGTATTCAAATAAATTTCAGAGCAATAGCTGAGAAATATTTAAAATCAGAATTCACTGAAAAAGAAATACTGACTAAATATTTTCAGCTAGAAGTTCTAAGTAAAACCTTTGCTTGTCCTCTGAATATTGTTGTGATCTATAAGAAGAATCTCTTAACAGGCAAGGAAGCACATGTAATTTTATTTAGCACAGATTTAACCTTGGACTGGGAAAGCATTATAGAATACTACAGCCTGAGATTCCAAATTGAATTTAATTTCCGTGATGCAAAGCAATTTTGGGGCTTGGAAGACTTTATGGTAATAAAACAAATTTGTGTTACTAACGCTGCGAATTTAGCTTTTTTTATGGTCAACTTTTCACAATCTTTATTACCTATATCCAATGCGGTAAGTATCAACGACTTAAAGTCCCATTATCATGGGCTAAGATACATTGAAGAGGTATTAAAATTGCTGCCTAAAAACGCTGATTTAATTAATAATCATAGAGTAATTGAGCAGGTCTCAGCTCTGGGAAGGATTCATGACCTTAAAGTGCCTGCATAATTGGCGAAGGTATTGAAACTATTACAAAGCATTAATAATGCAGTTACCTAAGCACTATA